>VYFM01000003.1 GCA_009842375.1 Candidatus Poribacteria bacterium
TATACTCTCCATAAGATTAAATAATGTCACTTTTTTCTATACATACGAAGGTCCTCCACATTTACAAGGTCTATCCTTTCAGCTTAAACCCGGAACAAACATTGAAAATGTAAAAATTACCGTTAAGAAACGTCTAAAGATACGGGCACAGATAGTCTATGCTGATGGCACACCTGTTGCAAATATCCAAGCAGACCTTACTATGCGTTATAACGGTAGAGAATTTGGCGGGGGAGGTGGTACTCACGGAACAGACTGTTACACAGATGCAGAAGGTTATTTTACAGAATATAGGGAGGAACCTGGGTATTATACACTTACAGTAAAATTTAAGGGTTTTTCAGGTGGAGCAGGTCCTTTTTTACTCAAAAAAGACGAACATCCTGAAAACATAGTAATAAAACTTGACGGAAATCCTGTTGTACCCAAGCGATCAACCGGTGGTAACAAAGAGGTCGATAATGAGAAAGCCCGTGATATTGTAAATAAATTACTTAATCGGAATAATCGTGTTAGGGTCACTCGCACTGAAGTTGGCATCCCAAATATCCGTCCACAAGCAAAACCCGAAAAATTAGTTTGGATAATAAATCCTGCCAATGGACATGCTTATGCAAAAATATCTTGTCAGGATTGGCATGATGCACAACGGAAAGCTATTAAAGAAAACTCGCATCTTGTATCCATAAATGATGAAGACGAACAGTTCTGGATTGAAGCAATCTTTGGAAGAAGTCACTATTGGATAGGGCTCAACGATGTTGAAAAAGAGGGTATATGGCAATGGGATAGCGGGGAACCTGTCACATATACAAACTGGTCAACACGCGAAATGTTTTCTGACAATGCCCCAGATACTGAAAAGGATTTTGTTGCAACAGTACCAATTTTTGAAGGAGGATGGCAGGCAACAAGCCCTAACGGGCATCTCTGGCAATTTTCAAGAACCGCTATCATAGAGCAAGACGGATTGGTGTCAAAAATCCCTAAACCACAAGATGAAACTGAAGAGGAATAGAATGCATTTTCTGCGTTATAGATAAACGATGGTCTATCTCACGCAATCAATTGACCACAATACGCACATGCAATAACTTCTTCATCACCACTGAATGTTTCTTGCTCGGATACCAGATAGGTTTCGTGATTGGTCACACAGTTTGGGTTTTCACACTGACGTGATGCCTTTTCAATGTGTCGGATTGGTGGTTGTGTCAAGATAAGTTGTTCCAAGCCTAACAAGCTTGCAATAAGTGCCATCCTTATCGGTACAGCATTCGCAGATTGTTCAAAATATGCTGCACGTGGGTCCTCATCTAACTCATACGCGAGTTCATTCACGCGAGGGAGTGGATGCATTATCATTGAATCGGGTTTTGCATTTTTCATCACCGCAGCGTTCAACAGATAACTTCCGCGAACAGTTTCAGCATCCACACTTGGAGGTAACCGTTCCTCCTGAAGACGATTAACATATATGACATCAAGCGTTTCAATCACCTCTGTAACATTTTCTACTTCAAGGGGTATCTGACCGTGGACTTGTGCTAATCGGCTGAGTATCCAAGAGGGCATCTGTAATCCTTTAGGTGCTATATGAACAAGGTTTCCACCAAATCGTGCTACTGCTAATGCAAACGAATGTGCTGCACGTCCATACATAAGATCACCACAGATACCAATAGTTAGTCCTTTTACCTGCGATTTTCTACGGATAATTGTATAGAGATCTGTTAGTGCCTGGGTTGGATGCGTATGACTCCCATCTCCACCGTTGATGACTGGGATATTGGCATGACTCGCTATAACCCGTGCTGAACCTGCCCAACTATGCCGTACAACAATTACATCAGCATAGTTCGTAACCATTCGTGCCGTGTCAGCAAGGGTTTCTCCTTTGGTTACAGAGGTAGAGCTTGGGTCTGAAAAGCCAAGTGTCCCTCCATTCAACCGTTCCATTGCACTTTCAAAGGAGAGACGTGTACGAGTGCTTGGTTCATAAAACAGAGTTGCCAGCAATTTGCTTCGGCAGATACCTGCCCACGTATCATGTTGTGACTGCATCCCTGCAGCCAATCGAAAAATTTGTTCAATCTCAAAATTCGATAAATCGTCAAGTGTTACAAGATTCCTCATTATCCCCTCAATGAAAGTTAGCCCTTAGTCTTAGTGTTTCCGTGTGTTTGTGATGATTCTGTGTTAACCTTCAAACTTCCAACTAACTCTTTGATTGACTGCATATTAGCATTCTCAAGATAGGAGAGGATGCCTTCCACGACATCCAGTGATGCTTTAGGATTAACAAAGTTTGCAGTGCCGATTGCAACTGCAGATGCACCAGCGATGAAAAATTCCACTGCATCTGTTCCAGTCATAATACCACCCATGCCAACAATCGGGATGGAGACACTCTTATATACCTCCCAAACCAATCGTAAAGCTACAGGTTTAATCGCAGGTCCGGATAGCCCACCTGTCACGTTAGCAAGTTCCGGTTTGCGCGTCTTTGCATTGATTGCCATACCAAGTAATGTATTAATCGCAGAAAGGGCATCTGCTCCTGCCTCTTCAATGGCACGTGCAATTACTGTTATATCTGTCACATTCGGTGATAGTTTAACCAACAGAGGTATTTGTGTCTTCGTTCTCACCTCTTTGACAAGTTCATGTGCTAAATTGGCATCAACACCGAAACTCATCCCACCGCAATCCAAGTTAGGACAGGAGATATTAAGTTCTATTCCCGCAACACCTTCTGCTTCACTCAACTTCTCAACGACTGTCAGATATTCCTTTACTGTTTTCCCACAGACATTGACAATTACAGGCACATCAAAATCCTGAAGGTAAGGTAACTTTTCCGATATAAAACCATCTACTCCAACATTCTGTAGTCCAATAGCGTTAAGCATCCCGGACGGTGTTTCCATAATACGATTCATCGGATTGCCTGACCACGGTACACTTGTAACACCTTTAACAACAACTGCACCGAGTCGTTTTAAATCCACGAAATCTGCATATTCGCTGCCATACCCGAATGTTCCGGATGCAGTCATCACTGGATTACGCATGCGTATCCCACCAATATTGACATTGAGAGAGTTATTTAGTGTATTCATCACGCTTAATCATAACAGGTCTGTGTCAAAATTACAAGACAACATTACCAACTTATAGTGGAAACCATAATTACTTGTACATAATTGTAGCGTAACCTGTTAGGTTGCGGACACTCTGCACAAACTTTCCAGTTGTGCTACGGCACAGTCCAATAGGTCGGTTTAAGTCCTACAGACCAAAAGTGTGCATATATTTTGGATTTCACTATAAATGAGGGGTGTGCATAATTGACATCAGTCAGGATAAAGGTTATATTCTTTTTAAAGTTTTATAAACAAAGGAGTATTAACGACTTGTGCTAGTTAACTAATTGTTTGTATTGAATTCACATATATTGGATCTGGTGTATAAACATATCGTCCCTACCAAATCAACGCTGTGAATGCGCTGTCAGAATACGC
>VYFM01000691.1 GCA_009842375.1 Candidatus Poribacteria bacterium
AAAGTGTTGCTTTGTCAGAACCTACGGTTTACATATAATCTTTTTAAACTATGGATTCCTTAAATAATTTAATTCAGCGATGCCATGAAAGGCACAAAAAACCACTGCTGCAGAGAAGAACAGTAGTAAAACCCGCGCTGTACAATAAGGGGCATCCTTACCATTTCACAGTTTATTGCGCGTACAAATTCCCGTTGCTGCTTGGTGATCTGGAAAATTCAAAAATTTCGTTCATGCCAATAGGACGTGCTCCTGACAATGATAGTGGTCCAAGAACATTAGGCGGGGATAAATTCTTAAAACGTCAAGGAATACAAGATTGGGGAATGAAGCGATGGCATGCATCATGGGGAATTCAGGTGTACACCGGTATCCCTTCGGAACTTGATGGGGCAAGATGGCACGACTTCTATTTCACATATAAGTCAATTTGTGACTTCCCCGACACTGTTCTTACATGTATTGAAACACTTACCAATGCTGTTTCAACCCCTCTGTTAACATTGACAAAATCTGGAGGTTTACGCTTTTCCTGCAGAATACCAGATTATCTGCATTCAAACACCGAGGATGGTAAACCGTACATATACAAACACAAACCAACAACCGATAATCCGTACAGGCGAGATTTATATCTAAAGGTCTACGGTGAAAAAGGTTATAGCAGGTGGGATTCAAGATATGAAATTTTACTTGGTAATCTGTTAAACCCACCTACCATTGACAAAGAGGTAGTCTTCGCACCTATTGATGCGCTCCGTGCTGAACTCCATAAACCTGCCCCTGCAAAAATAATAGAAGACAAGATTACTCCCAAAATTCCTATATCTTTGGGTTCACATAATCTTGATCTCGCAAAAGTTGTGCTTATCCAGCGAGGTTTCTCTTATATTCGACAGCACAATGAATCACATCTTTGGAGACCACCTGAAAGTGTCGTTAGTAATGAATACATCTCATTATGGGAAAACGAGAATACTGTATGGATACGTGCCTCGTCACTTGATGTAGGGCTCCCCACTACACCGACACCAATAACAGATGTATGGGATGATACAGGAATTGCCACACAGTCATTACATGTCGGCATGCCAATATCCGACACAATCCTCACAGTCCGAAAAGGTAAACTTAGTCCCTTGGCAATAAAACGCCCTTCTCCTCTGTTGCAAAAATCAAAACATATAAAAATGAACGGCGTTCAGACACAACATGTTTTCGACCAAACAGATCGTATACTTGGACTGATTGCCGATGTTGGGACAGAGAATAATTATGAAGCCGATCCCTATGTCCATAACGTTGAGGCAACATGTCTTAATGTACCAACTTATGAGTTTGCCGAAAAATTAGAAAACCGCTATCAAAGCCAGAATCTACAATTATACGAACGCTGAAAACCCAGAATCTACCTGTGGGAGCAGGTAAAAAAGATACCTATTGATGTCCGCATGACAACTCCCTTCCAACTGGGCAACGTCTGTGAAGATCCTGAACGGTGTGATGCTATTCAAGAAAAAGGTGGCGATGCCCGTGAGACCATCTGTCCACAGTGTCCCGTATATAATACCTGTCAACAGCGCGGATTTTTATCACAACCCGCCTCTTTAAATCGTGCTAAGACACAGATAATGGCACTCCCCGAAATATTCTTCGACCCGCAATATACAGAAATGGCTGAAGATATTCTAAAACAGATGGATGACACTGAAAGGCTTTGCATCATTGATAGGACACAAGCATACGAGTTGTTTCCAACATGTAATATTTCCAAAAGAATTTTGAAAGAATGGAGTATCAACTGGCATGGAACAGCATTGGGGAACTTTGCCAAGGCTTTATTGCATGCAGTAGAAATCCAAGACATTCCTCATGCCGATGCAGTCAAACGAATTCGGTCAGTGGTAACAGCATTTGAATGGCAAGAGAAAGAACTAATACATCAGATGTGTCGAGTCAACGTACCCGGTAGAGTAGTCAAAAAAGGATTTATTGATGAAACCACTGGAGAACAATTAGCACGATTTAGCATTGAATTTGATGGAGGAGCGTCTGCTTATATTCCTATTAACAATAGCACCTCAGAGAAACTCACTGAGATAGGATTACCAATTCATCGATTATCATCATTTGCACTTAACGAAGATATAAAGATTGTAATGTCAATGGCAGAAGCAATACAATTAGGTATCTTCCCAGTAGGAACCGTTAAAAACATTGAGAAATTACCTACAATCAGTCCTGACCCAAACTGGACATATTGGCATCAACTTATGTATTTTTTTTCTCACTACACACGGGATGCAGATGCTCCCATAAGGTGGATTGGTAAAAAGTTGAGTTTCTGGATGCCACCAGTTCTGCATCCTTATGTCAAACGTCTCATGTTAATGTCTGTTAATCTTTCAGAGGAGCATCTCCGTAGAGCATTCCCAGATGAGAAAATTGAAGTGCGCCGTTCCGATCCAATATCATGGGTTAAAGGGAACAAGGTATTCCAAATTCGAACTGGTGTCTATCCTCAGAAAACCATTTTAGAATATAATGACAACTTAGACTTTATCGGTATATCTAAAATTGGACAACGTTTTTTCAATGGTATCCATGCAGAAATTGAAAAGGAGCCGAACATTAAGCATGCAATAATCACTTATAGATCAGTTGCCGCACAGTTAACACATCTTGACAGAAAGGAAAACGTAAGTTTCGTGACATCTTTTGATAATATGAATGGATTGAACACCGCTATTGAAGAGGCAAATGTTGTATGGATAATTGGTACACCGACACTCCCACAGAAAACTATTTGGAAACGATCTCAAATTCTGTTTGGAAACGATAAAGAACCCCTTTCTTATGAAGAAGATACAGAAACCGAACAGTATAAAGACACACGAGTCCAAAGTGTCTATGAACAGAGTATTATTCCCAAACTTGCTCGCATTGTTCAACGGGTTAAGTTGGACCAATTATCAGACAAAAAAGTTATATTACTCTCCAGTATGGCACTACCCCAAATTACCGACCGGCAAGAAACAATCCTTTTTGACTGGGAGGATTATGAAGTTGCCGGAGGACTTGATAAACTACCTGAAGTGGTAGCTACACGCGAACGTTTTGAAACAGAACGGGACAATTTTACTGTTGAAACCAGCCGAGAAAAAGTGGAACATATCTTAGGGTGCTCTTCAAGACAAGCGAACCGTGTTCTGCAAAAACTGCGAGGTGGAAAACCACTCCGTATACCTTTCCGTGAACAAATCATTTCTCTCCTCGCTGATGGTGAAAAAAGAACCGCAGAACTGATCGAAGCCATTGAAGGACATCCAAAAGCGGTAAAAAATGAACTTGGTCGTCTTGTTGATACCGGTGATATTGTAAAAGTACGGTGGGGTGTATATACTCTTCCGTGACCTCATATCAGAAATAACACCTCAATTTACGTTTGAGTGAAATTCACAAGCCATTCCCTCCTATTCTTCCTATCTTTTTTTACTTGAAATACTTGTCCATAGGTAAAATTG
>VYFM01000056.1 GCA_009842375.1 Candidatus Poribacteria bacterium
TGTTAACAGTGCACATGACCAACTTCGCAATTTAATTGGTGAGGTGCGTAAACAGAAAATTGCATTACCTGATTCGTCAGCTATAGAACAAGCAACACAGCACTTCAACGGTATGGATAGCACGGAATTTGTAGAGGAACTTGAACGTCTTGCTGCACAAGACGAGCTTTCACCCGAACTTCGTGCTGAACTCAATAAACTATTCGCAAAATTGAAAGAGAGTATTCCTCAGGGAGAACTAAAAAAGAATTTAGAACAGATTCAGAGCAAGACAGTATCACAAGAAAAATTACAAGAAATTGCTAATGCTCTCAATCAAGCTAATCTACTCAACCAACTTGAAGCACAACTTATAGAGAGTCGCAAAGATATTGCATTAGCAAGCATTGAAACCCAACAACCTAACGGTGGGTTAGCAAATAGTGATGGTGCACCGGGTGAGGAAACGGGGAACAAAGAGACACAAGGCTCGCTTATTTCGGGTAATACTACAGATGGTACTCCTACTGTCAGTGATTCCACATCTCCATCTGATGACAATACAACCGAAAAACCACTTATTGGAGAATCAATCTCATCAATTCAAGTTGATGGCAATGAATTACAATTGAATTCAGAGGTGTTTTCAGATAATCTAACTATAACAAGAGTTTTCACTGGTGATGTTGGTAAAGAGGGAACTGAACCAGCGTATCTACCGTTTAGCGATGTCGTTCTTAATGCTCAACGCAATTATGCACATGCGATTCAAAACGACAATATTCCAGTACGATACCGTTCACAGATAAAGGCTTATTTGGAGGCAATTGCTAAAATAGATGAAAAGTAAAGTAATTCGTTTCATCATCGGGATCGGTTTCGTTGTCGTAATCTATTCACTTTTGAGATACTACGGGGTAACAGCGTATATTGACCTAAAGAATGTCCACAAAATTAAAGATTGGGTTTCAGGCTTTGGTGTTATCGCTCCGCTGATCTATATCGGTTTTTACGTTGTTGCAACGTTATTCTTTTTACCGGGTTTACCTATCACAGTGCTATCTGGGATCGCTTTCGGCCCGGTGTGGGGTGTTGTTTATGTCTGGATCGGAGCCACTATCGGTGTATCACTTGCATTCCTTGTTGGACGTTATGTCGCCCGTGATCTGGTTGAAAGTTGGATTTCTGGTAATGCTCTATTCCAAAAAATAGATGAAAAGGTAGAAAAAGAAGGATGGCGTATATTAATGTTTACGAGGTTAACCCCTATCTTCCCATTTAATCTACAAAACTACGCCTATGGGTTAACAAATATAAAGATTCTCACTTATACAATCGTGTCTTCTATTTTTATGTTGCCCGGTACCATAGCGTACGTTCAAATCGGAGGTGCGCTTGTTAGTGGTGAAGGAGACTTGAAAAAGACTTTGATTTATCTATCAATAGCAGGTGTCCTCATTTTGCTGGTATCCCTAATTCCGAAATTATTCCGCAAAGAGCAAACAGATTTAGATTGATTTATTTTTCTTTTGAATTAACTTCTCTACAGCAGTAAATGCTTCAGTCCGTGTCTGTATCTCACCGTGGTGCTGCATCTCTTCAATCTGCTTCAACAACACACCAATTTCCCTTCCCTCCTTAAGTTGGAATTTCCGTATAAGATCCTCACCTGAAATAAGCCTTCCCCGTTTCAGAATAGGTAATAGATGTTGATAGTAGGTTTCAGCGATCTGTTTTAATATTCCTACAGGAATTGGTAATATGACTGCCGAAAAAAGAAGCACTCCCCACCATTCCGATGTAGTATCTCTTAAGAAAGCGATTATCTGTTTCTTTGTCATAACCTTATCGCTAAGTTGCGGATATTCGGTAGAAATGCATTTCAGAAACTTTACTGCTTTCCGACTGAGTCGTAAATGTTTACCGGATTCTACAGAATAATCTGTATTCAGCAAACAGAACTTAATTAAAGAACACCGATTGGTAAACAAACCTAATTCTTCATTGAGATAAGTTTCAATTTCAGCACGATATACACTTAATGATTCAGGAATCGGTATTTTCTCAAATCTTTCAAGAGAAGACCAGCTGTCAAGACTTTTTTCTAAGCTAGGGATTACCTTAGGTAATAGATCAGCCTCAGACATCCGCTGCAAGTAGTAATTAGATTTTTTATTTTTAAGGAGTTTAAACAATTCATCACGTACACGTTCTGGTGATACATTCGGCAATAGATTTGAATGCTTTTGAACTAACCTAAAGGACTTTTGAGGAATATGAAAATCCAACTGAGCAGAAAATCTAAAAATCCGCATTAGACGGAGTGGATCGTCAAGTATAACCTGTTCACTTGGAAACAGAAGTTGACGTTCTTCCAAGTTGTTGATGCCATTACAAGGATCAATTATTTCTGGATGATCTGTTTCCATAACCGATACAAGTGGAATTGCCATTGCATTGATTGTTAAGTCACGTAAACATAGATCTTCAATGAGGGTTTTAGCTCTAAACTGAGTAAAATCAATACACAATTCACCATTGTTTGGTTGTTGTGTTTTTACAATCACGCGAGCAGTCGGTGGTTGTTCTTCAAGCGGAACGAACGGAGAACTCATGCTCTCGGCGAACGATTTAGCAAACTGAATAGTTTCTGATTTCAATGTGAAATCGAAATCAGCAGTGCTACGGTTCAATAACATATCCCGTACACTTCCTCCGACAAGATAAAGTTCAACGTCATGTATTTTTGAAAATGCATAAAGTTTTTGTATGACAGCATTATCACGGAAATTCTTTGAATTGAAGATTAGTGTATTCATCAGTTTGCACGTTTCTTTCGTCGTTGTGATTTGCGTGAACGGAACAGAATACCATCGAGGTAGAGATGTGATGCATATCCTATTAACCCAGCTACATAGAATGCAATACCACTATGGAAGGTTTCTGGGAGATTCTCGTACTCTACCAAAGTGTCGAATATGACAGGTAGTTCTTCCCATCCGATACCATAACCGCTATATTCAGCATAAAGTGGTATTACCAGAAATAGACTCGGTAGCAATATCATAGATATTTTGGAATGTGTCCATCCGCGATGTTTACTAAGTATTGGAAGCATCGCAAATAAACCTAACAGTGCCGATTCTAAATACATTTGAAAGATTAGAATTAGCGAGCAATTCAGTACAAATAATACACTATAAAATACCTTTTGACTCCTACTTTTAATATCAACATCAGGAAACAAACCAAATAGCAATGCGACGACGAAGCATCCAATGATTTCTACAGGATTCATTGAAATCGTTGGATTCCAATCAAATGATAGTCCATAAGATATTGAAACGGAAATAGTCACTACAAGCGAAAGCAGAAAAAAAACGCTGTAAGAAGACAAACCTCCGATCCAATGTTCGCGAAACATACTCATGATAATAGTATAACATAAACAAATGTAAATCAGAAAGTATATGTTACAGAGGCATTCAATTGTCGCGATTCAACATTTTCAGAATCAAGGATGGACGCTAAATC
>VYFM01000673.1 GCA_009842375.1 Candidatus Poribacteria bacterium
CTCAAATACATGCAAAATACCAGAGATATGGTTTACGGGGTTGCCACCATATACTCCGATGTGCCGCTTAATCCATCGGAAGTTCAAGGAACGTCTACCTTTTTAGGATTCATCGGTTTCTCTGTCACTGATACTGATGAGACAAAAAATGTGATTAAATCTTTCCTTGACACCGGATTAAAGGTTATCCTTATTAGTGAGAGTAATGAACAATCAACAACTGATTTAGCAAAAGAACTTGGGTTAATACATACACGGAATTCGGTTGGAACAAGGGATGAACTCATTAATCTCTCAACGCAAGAGTTTGATAAAGAAGTACCAAATTGGAATGCTTATTCACAACCGACCCAAGAACAACGGCGGGATATTGTTCTTAGCTTAAAACGACATAATCATTCTGTAGGGTACTTAGGACAGTATTCGAAAGATCAACGTGCAATGATTGCTGCTAATCTTGCATTTGCAGATACAAGCTATGCTACACATTTCGCACAAGACCATGCAGATTGTCTGATTGTTGATAAAGGATTCAAAGCAGTTAAAGATTGTCTTCTCTATGCACGGGAGGCTTATAACAACCTATCAGGGGCACTTCGGTGGTGTCTTTCATGCACACTCACGCAATTCTTCACAGTCATTTTTGGATTAATATTATCCAGAGCATTCAACTTTGAGATGCCTTTAACACTAACACATATTATCTGGATTCAATTATTAACCACGATGCTTCCAACTATAGGATTAGGATACGATAGAATATCTGTCAATGTAAAACAACATCTACCAAGAAGAGTAACCTTACTGATTCCAAAAACTGCTGTCTTTGATATCGTATGTCGCAGTTTTGTAATCAGTCTAATGACGATAATCCATTTTTTGGTAGTAACAACTACATCAAGGGAATCAAATCTGATAGACGCACAAACCGCAGCTTGCACAACTCTGATTTTAGCTCAGATATTTTCCTACTTCCAATGCGTACGATACCCTTGGGAATCTCTGTTTAAAAGAATGTTTATAAATATTAGGTTATTTTTTATATTCATATTAGCAATTGGTATTCACGTGTCTGCTATGTATATTGAACCTATGCAAAATGTCTTGAGTATAGTTCCACTTCAACAAGAATGGATAATAACAGGTTTATGCTGTATTATCTTACTCCTTTTACCTTTAAATCTGGCTATCAACCCGAGAAAAGAAATTAATTAAACCCAGAAACCGTAGGTTGGTATTCCCCCCACAATTCCTATAATCGTCCAGATACTTCCTACTGTGAATTCTCCAAGAATAAGACCTAAGAAAAAAGGTGCTATTTTACGATATTTCACAGGTCCACCATACTTGAGGATAATCAGTTTAATTAACCAACTCATGAAAAGACAACCCCATGTAACATTCATTCCCCAACTTGTAGAAATAGCAAATCCAGCAGGATGAAATGGCCACCACACAAAACGCATGCGGCATAACATCAAGAAGGTTGTCATTAGAAAACCAAATCCCATAAACCCACTTTCTGGTATGAGTGTGTCCGATGAAGATTGTAGCCAACCTGCTAAACGTCGATACGGTTCAATACCAAATGCTGTCAAGGATGGAGAGGAAGCTCGCACTTCCATACCTAATTGATACCCTCTGTCAATTAATGACCAAAAACCTGCCAATGACCCCAATACGGTTGCTAACATCAAAGCAAAGACGATCCTACGCATCGTCATGTTCGTACGTTCAATTATTTTAAATCCTTCCAATTGGTGTGGCATTGGGTGACTCCTATATGCCCGGTTGATGAACCAAAACATTGAAAACATGATGAGATTATCTCTACCTAACCGCCGTGTTCCTATGACCCGTGTTAAAATTTGATCAGGTCCGGAATAGTGCAAGTCATGAACAGGCGTGCCTAACTCCGCACGCATACGTGTGATTGCTATAGAAATCATATAATATATAGCAAAAAATGCAAACATAACCGAAATGTTTGCACCACCATAATAACAAAATATAACCAAAGCAATCATCACTGCGGTCAGACCAAAGACTGCTGCTCCATAAGAGATAGGTGTATCCGTATCCTCTTGAGATGTGTTTCGACCAAATATCATTTGCCCCACATGGAGAAGATGTCGTCGACTTGCCCATACAGCCAATACACACAATGCCAGATACCCTCCAGATGCTTGTTCATTCATATATGGAAAACCGGGAAGATTTCTAAATCCAAACACTGCACCGACTACCCGTAATAAACGCCAATACCAGAAAAAAAACCAGCAAGAAAATGAGAGATCAAGTGGAATAAAGAAACCAAGACCGATTGCAAACGGGTATAGTGAGAAGGGAATCCTACCCATAGCGTTCCAAGGGCTCTCTGTAAAAACTTGATAACTTTGATTACGGGTACGCAATTCAGGAATAAATGGAAGTAGAAAACTAATACCGTTCCATAGTGCCAAACCACCAGCAATGCCGAAACCGAGCCACATTAATTTATTCTTAAAAAAACGATTATGATCTGTTCCTGTTAGATTGAGTGGCAGATGTATTATTGGATAACTTAGTTTTTCATATTCAATCCACTGTTTTCGTATGATTACATTTATGCACAGCATACCGAATACTAATACACTGATAAATGCTGTCCACCACAAGACAGGTGATGCCCAACCCAATAAGGTCTCAATTGTATAAAGTGGTAGATCTCCTTCATAATAACCTTGTAATAATTTATTATTACTGACCGTAAGCCATTCTGGGAGGAACGGTAAAAACAACTGCTGCCATTCATTTTCTGGAGTTACAAAGCGGAATGCATGTCCCAACATAGGCACCAATATTTCCAGCATATCGTGTCCAGTTATACCTGAGGCAATGGATAGCATTAGGTAAACAACAACTAATTCGCTCTGCACCAAGGCAATTCGTGGTATAAAACGTCGCAACAACTGGTTAAAGCCTATTACCACGAACAAACTAAAAATAACATTGAAAAAGAGTGAAATCGTTACCGGATGTCCAGAATAACGGATTACCTCCATTTCAATTACCCAATAGCAATTTATAGGGATTAGGACAGTAGCAATTAGTATGGATTTGAATGTAACTCCGTGGGTAGGAATTTGAGGGGGTTTTGATAATACGGTAGGTTGATTGTCCATGTAGTTTCAAATTGTAATAAAGTAAAAGTTCTTGTTGTAGTCTACAGTAATACACATAGGTTGTCAACTTCTATTCTTACAGGGGGGTGTGTAAAGTTTTGGCAAAAGTTTGTGCTAAGGTGTTTCTTATGAGAAGTTTACCACTTTTTCTAATCACTAAATCAACGGTATGAATCATGCAGAATACTACACGGGGAATGCCTAAATGGCATTCATACCGTTGATTTGGGGGAATGCCTAAATGGCATTCATACCCGGGGAACGCCTAAATGGCGTTCATACCGTTGATTACTTGATTTGGCGTATTCTGCCATTGGCATTCCCCGGATTTCATGAATAACGCAGAT
>VYFM01000115.1 GCA_009842375.1 Candidatus Poribacteria bacterium
CTATGTGTTGGACCGAATGTTGATCCATCGTTTGAATCATTTCAGTTTATATTATACACAATTTTATATTATATGTCAAGTCTTTTTTCAAAAATGCGGTAAGCATTAAAACTACATAAGAAATATGAGGTAATCAACTGATAATTATCTTGTGTAGATGGGTTTTAACACCACACCTACACAGACAATTTTGTTCATTGTCAACAACAGAAACTGTATCTTATAGTCATTTAATTGTTGCAACCCGTTTGTTTACTCGCTATTCTCCTTGAGTGGTTTTAGACGACGCATGACTTTGGCATTATACTTATCCGTTTCCAAATATCCTTCCCATAATGCTATCGCTTCGTCATTATATCCTTTTGATACATAGTAATCTCCAAGAGCAATTACAGGAATATCCGAATTCGGATTTTTTTCGATAGCTTCTTTAAATGCATCAACAGCTCCCTGTTCATCCCCTTTAATGAGTGCAATTTCACCATTTGCATAAGGAAGCAGTGTATGATCGGGATATTCACTTGTGAGTGTGTCGAGTAACTTTAGTGCATCTTCTTCCCGACCTTGTTTATATATTGAAATTGCTGCAAGGATTGTACCATGACCATACTGGTAAGTTAGTATCTTTTTCTCAGCAACATTTTCTGATTTTTCCAGATGACGTTTTGCGGTTCTGGCAGCAGCCTTATACTTAATTTGTGCTTTGCTGTATTCACCGTATTTATAACAAACATCACCAAGGGTTTTCATCGTTTCAAAAGAATCTCTCTTATTTTCTACGAGGTCTTGGAATACTACTGCTAACTTACGTTCTTTCAAACGAAAGTGTAGGACTTCCGCGAGACTTTGCAATGCGTCCGTATCCTCAGGATTAATTGCAACAGCACGTTCAAAGGATTCCCTTTCTTTTTCATAATCACCAAGTTTTTCATAGGTCTTACCTACAAACCAATATAATTCCGTATCTTTGTTTCGATTAAGTCCGATCACAGACTTAAATGTCTCAAGTGCTTTCTCATATTCACCGTTGGTGTATTGATTCTGTCCCGTAGATTTTACTGCATCAATAACCTTTGGGTCGCGACTGGCGGCTTCCTTCAGAACCTTTGCAGCTTTTTGATGCATGCCGAGTTTCCGATAGCATATAGAGAGTCGTAGATAGTTGAGTGGTTCAAGTCTTACTTTCTCAGCTTCCGCGCGTGCTATTGCATCAAAGTACAGTGCTCCCGCATCACGATAGTTTTCATCTCCATAGAAAAACCCAGCAATCATCAGTTCGGCATCATAATATGTACCTTGCTCGTCACCCGCTATAGCAGTTTCTCCACCAAAACTTCTCATAACTTCCTCTGCAGTAATACCAAAACCTGAATCCTCAACGACAACATTTGACTTCATAGTTGGGCTTATTTCGCTTCCACCACGCGGACGATTCATTTCCCGTCGTTCCTGTTGTCTCGCCATTGCCCTTCCGATTTGAGTTTCTTCAGGATTCTCTGGTTTTGGAATTTCAGCGCTGAGATCATTTAACTCTTCTTTAGCTTTTTCAATATGGGACTGTGCGGTATCTATATTACCATACTTTTTAACCAAAAACTGCAGTGTACGTTTTGCTTCATCATCGTCTTTTAAGAGGTTTCTTTGGATACGTGCTTTATTTGCGAGTGCTTGTGCTGCACGTTCACTATGTGGATTCCTGTTTGCAAAGTTATCAAATACCTCTACAGCAAGTTCATATTTCTGCCCCTCTTCATAACTTACAGCTAACATAAGCTGTGCCTTGTGGCTTAATTCAAGTTGAGGGAAATCATTAATAATTGTATCAAATTGTGTTTGTGCCTCTTCATAATCTTGTTGACGGTAGTATTGCATTCCAAGTTCGTATCGTGCCTCAGCAGCTTCATCACTTTCTGGGGCATCATTGACAACTGCTTGGTAAACTTTAATACCTTCTTGTGGTCGATTCATCTTTTCTATGTATAGTTTACCAATAGCAAGTTGTGCCTCTCGCGCATCGGTAGTACCAGGTTTGGTATCTACAATACTTTGGTACACCTCTATCGCGCCTCGATAGTCCTTTGCTTCAACTAATTTCTCGGCAGTACCCGTTTGACTTCCGGCTAAACAACCAATCAGTGTGATTGTTACTATTAGGAAAGCAGCAATCATGCAAAAGTTGATAAATTTCATGGTTTTTCTCCTTACTAATCTTAATGGACAATGAGTATTGAATCTATTCCACCACACTGAGAGAATAATTAATCTAAAACATCTGTTTTGAGTTGCATTGGTCTATTAGATCCAATACTTCCTGACGACTATATCCTTCTTTTTCAATAAGTTCATTACAATCCACTCTATTTTTTTCGTCTGGACCTTTACCTGCTTCAAGAATGGAATTTGTCAACCAACTTGTTCGTATACCGTTGATTCCTGAAGTGTAGTTAGTTTCATATTCACCTTTTACAAGACCGACAAGTTGGTCAACTTTGCTTCTGGGATATTCCTCAGGTCGTGGGTACGAAAGGTCTTCTGTCTCTCCACCTTTTGGAGTATAACGTATTCCATTTTTAATTTCGATCGTCCCTTCGTCACCTTCAAGAATTACCCATTCTTCAAAACCGACTCGCGTATTACCAAGAATAGTGATTGTTCCTTCTGCTCCATTGTCAAGTTTTACATCAGAGTATGAATTAATTTCAACATATTTTGGTACGAGATTTCCGTCATCGTCTTGGAATTTCATATCGGTAGTACCGTAAACTTCCGCTGGTAACACGTTAGTCATCCAGAGAAAAATATCTTGTAAATGGCTTCCAGAATCGTTGGGTTGTCCACCACCTGAGAATCGAGGGTCTCCACGCCATCCACCAGCACCCCATCGCTGCGCCATGTATACCTCAAACTTTTTCAAGTTACCGATGAGTCCTTCTGCAATACCGCGTCTACCGGTAATGTAGGTATTTTCGTAGTGCCGTTGATAACCGCCGACCAGATGCAAACCACTTCCGAGTGCTATTCTTGTAATGGTTATTGCATCCCCCACGATATTTGCCATCGGTTTTTCAACGATAACATGACACCCCGCACGGAGAGCGTATTTCACATGTATATCATGCAATGAATGTGGTGAGAATACTCCAACAATATCCAAATCTTCATGATTGAGCATCTCAATAAATTCATATTCACCGAGATAACGTTTCATACTATTGGGTTTATAATCTTCAACACGTTCCTGTAGTGCGTTTTCTAAAGCATCTAAACTTGATTCGTACGCGTCGGCTGCGGCAACGACCTGTGCATCTGGACGTGTGGCAAACCCCATTGTATTTCCGCGCCCCGCACCACCAGGTCCAATCACACCAACTCTTAATATATCATTCTTGCTTACCATTATATATGTCTCCAGGATTCATTAAACGAAATTACTGTTATAACTATGTCAATTTATCTACTAAAACACAAGCAGCGTGTCTGTTAGATTGGATTGATGTTGATTCCACTCAAC
>VYFM01000633.1 GCA_009842375.1 Candidatus Poribacteria bacterium
TTCCTATAGGAGTATTTTTTGACAATTGAATATACAGATTCACAACCTGAAATTATTGAAATTATTCAAGAATCTAATGACATAGTTAATGGTTCTTGGATACCCACTGTAGGACAGACAACAAAAGTTTTAGAAAAAAAGGTACTATCAGATTCTGATATCACAAAATCAGATTGGGAAACCATAAAAGCAGAAGCAATCTGGACATTATCAAAATGTGTCTCTCCCAATTCTGCACCTGATAACGAAACTGGACTTGTCATGGGGTATGTACAAAGCGGTAAAACCCTTTCATTTACAACTGTTGCAGCACTTGCCAGAGACAATGGATATCAGATGATAATTGTAATTGCAGGCACCTCAACAACTTTACGAGACCAGTCGACCAACCGCCTTGAGAAAGATTTAGAGTTGAATACAGATTCCAATAGAAGATGGCAGCATTTTAGAAGTGACAATTTTGATGAGAGCGATCCAATGAATATTCAAGCAGTATTAGATGAATGGCAAGACCCTATGAGTGATTGGTGGGATCGACAAACAGTACTTATTACCGTGATGAAACACCATCAACATTTAAGGAATTTAGCAAGTATACTCTCACGGATTGATGGACTTTCAAATGTTCCCACATTGGTGATTGATGACGAGGCCGATCAAGCTAGTCTAAATACGAGTGTTCATGAAGGGGAAGCGAGTAGTACCTATGAACGCATACTTTCACTTAGACATTATCTACCGCATCACACGTTTCTTCAATATACAGCAACTCCCCAAGCTCCATTACTAATTAATCTTAACGACATTTTATCTCCAAATTTTGTTGTAGTTTTGACTCCAGGGGAAAAATATGTAGGAGGTAGGGAGTTTTTTCGTGGTGAACCAAGTCGTACTTGTCGGATACCTGAAGGAGATATACCAACTAACGCATTCCCTTTAGATGCTCCACCTGATAGCCTACTTGAGGCTATGAAAATCTACTTTTTAGGAGTTGCAACTGCAAGGTTTCTTGAACGAGAAAATTTAACTGGAAACAGATCCATGATGATCCATCCTTCTCATCATACATTTCAACATGGTGAATACCGTACTTGGGTTGAGTCTGTAAAACTATATTGGGAGGAAATTCTATCTCTTGATGAAAGTGATTCAGACAAACTAGATTTACTTGAAGAATTTAAAAATAGTTACGATAACTTAAAGACCACTGTACCAGATCTTCCAATGTTTGAGGACTTGCAAAATAGTCTATTAGGTTCAATTCGCAAAACACAAGTTCATGAAATTAATTCAGTTCGCGGTCGGACACCAGGAGTTCCATGGAACAATACTTATTCTCACATCTTAGTTGGTGGTCAAGCAATGGACAGAGGCTATACAGTCAAAGGTTTAACTGTGACATATATGCCAAGAGGTAGAGGTGTAGGCAACGCAGACACTATACAGCAACGAGCAAGATTTTACGGTTATAAAGATGACATTCTTGGATATTGCCGTGTTTTCCTTGAAAATAGCGTTAATGATGCTTATGAACACTATATAACACATGAAGAGCATGTAAGAACACTTTTAATTGAACATGCACAGGACGACAAACCTCTTGATGCATGGAAACGCGCCTTCTTCCTAGATAAAAGTCTAAAACCTACACGTAAGAATGTCCTTGATATAGATTATAGCCAAGGCAATTTTAGCAATCAATGGTACACTCCCAAGAAACCACATGATTCAACGAATACAATCATACACAATCAGTCAATAGTAAATGAATACTTGCAAAAACAATCATTCCAAGATGATATAACAAGCGCAAAGCAAAGTGAATACCAACATCAAATTGCCTCAGATATATCACTTAAGGATGCATTTGAAAAGTTACTTCTTCCTATGAGAGTAACACACGCCACTGACTCGCTGAAGTTTACAAGAGTACGCTTGCAGATTGCTTCTTATCTAGATATTTACCCCAATGCTTTATGCACAGTATATCGTATGAGCAAAGGCAGACTAAGGGAAAGAAAGTTGAACAAAAAAGATGAGATTCCAACTCTATTCCGAGGACGAAGTCCAAAAACTGGAAAACTCAGTTATCCAGGTGATTCAAAGATGAAGGGTAGTGGAGTGACCATTCAAATTCACAATCTAAGAGTGATTCCTCTCAATCTCAACAAGAAGTCAATTGAGAACGTACCAGCCATAGCAATTTGGTTACCAAGTAACACTTCACCTGATATACTTCTACAAGATCAAGGTGGAAATCAGGTAAGAGATTAATTATGATTGATTTGGTAAAGTTATTCAGTTCTATTAGGCCAATTGTTACAACTAATGATGATCGTTTTGCTGCACATCCAATTCCAAGTTATGAATCTCATCGTCTTGGTAAAGATGGTTTAAATAGACCAATACTTCTGATCTCAACACTTAATGATAGAAACTACAAACAACCACCGATTGTCCTTGAACATCTTAGAGTGCAATATAACCTAAATTGCGGGGTTTTAAATCCAAATGGCACTATTGAAGACGGCAAGTTTACTATTGTGCGTTGCACAGGAGAAGACACAACATTACAATTTTATTTTTTAAATGTTGCTTCTGATGTTGTATTATCCCTTAAAGATCAACCGACTCAATCTGAAGTAGAAAATGCTGTGAATCGGTTAATTGAATTATTTCGTGCTATGGAAGAGGTGCCATTAAAATCAATACAGGGGTTATGGGCAGAAATGTTTTTAATTTTACAAGCAGGTCAACCCAATCTTCTGGTAAATGCATGGCATACATTACCAGAAGATCGCTACGATTTTGCCATGAGCAACCAGCGAATTGAAGTGAAAAGTTTCTCTGGGGAAAACAGACAACATCACTTTTCACTTGAGCAATTACATCCTCCAAAGAGTGTAAATGCACTTATAGGATCTGTATGCGTTGAAGGATCGCAAGCAGGTTTAACTATCACTGACCTAAGGGAAAAATTACACATCCGGTTGGAAAACAATTTTGATTCGCTTCTACATATCGACAGTATTATAGCACGCACACTTGGTAATGCATGGCAACAAGCATCTGAAATACGTTTTGACCAAAGAGTAGCAGAAGACTCACTTTGCTTTTTCCTATCATCTTTAATTCCTTCAGTGGATCCTAATTTACCACAAGGTGTTAGCCAAGTTCATTTCAAATCAGACCTAACAGATATGCAACCCGTTGATGATTCACTATTACTTGACGAGGGTGGAATTTTTGCGGCTACACAATGTAATTCCTCATAATCTATTTGACTTGACCAAATCATGTTACAACGTGATTATTCGAGGCAGATCGAGAACATAGAATAATACTATAGTTTACGAGTTGTGCTAATAACTAATTGCGACACATTCCTTCACACAAGCAGAACGTTTGATGCCGGTGTCAATATATTTATATCGGGGTATTCGTTGTATGTAGGTTCTTATACCAAATCTTACTGATTTCATAGAAATTAGATTCATCAACCTCCGACC
>VYFM01000029.1 GCA_009842375.1 Candidatus Poribacteria bacterium
TGCTTTTCTAAGAGATACCGATCCGACAGTCTACATCCGTCTCAACACATTCATAATGGATAATGATGGAAGGAATAGGCGTCGAATCACGAACTATGAAGGGAATGATCGCGGGTTAGCTTTTTCACCAGATGGAGCAAAACTAATTACCAGTAGAATGCCAAACAGAGGTGTAAATGCGTTCGGACTTATGGTTGTGGATATTAAGACTGGGACAGAGATCAGGATTTCAAACTTAGAAATGCGTGATGTAGATTGGTCCCCCGATGGAAAGCAAATTATTTTTCTGAATGATCCATTTAGGGTGAATGAACATAACCTTTGGATTGTGAATGCGGACGGTACAAACCCACGTCCGTGGATCCCACTAAAAAGAAATGTACACCGTGGTAAACCGAGATGGTCACCAAGCAATCAACAAATTCTGTATACGGAAACAGACCTACGAATTTTCGAACAGGTCAATGAAAAAGGTCAAAAAATAATAAGTATTAGACCGGCAGGTACATACCGATATATTATCCGCAACGTGAATGGTGGTGGTGAAAGGATCTTAGATATTCCGAAAGGTTGGTGGGATCATTCTGTTGCTTGGATGGATAATGGCGAGGCAGTGCTTATCTGTGCCTTTGATGATGTTGATCACATAAAAGATCAGGATCGTTCTACGCAACTCTATAGGTATGATCTCGCTACGGATGAAATCACGCAGTTAACACATAGTCTCGAATATAAAATGTATGTAGATTGGATTAGTGATGAAGTATATGCTGTCTCGCCGGTAGGTAAGTATCCGGTTCTATGGGGTGAACTGAAGAAGGATTATTCAGCGGGGCGATGAAATAATGTCCCAAGATTCAGATATAATACGGACAACCTAATTACAAGGTTAACAGGTTCGTTTTCTAAATTGGTATTATTGGGTTCGTCTTGCTTTAACTGCGTACATGGGCCAAGAAAAATGGAAATCATCACCGTCGGGTTGGACGGTATAATGTAATTTTGCTTCAAATGGTGTAAGTCGTTCGAAAGCTTCACGAATTTGTTGGACTACTTCTGGTGGATTTTTCTGGGGACGCACCCACCATAAAAATGACATCTGTGCATTTCGCGTATGTGCTGTCTTTTCAATTTCAAATCCAGCATCAGTAATCATCGTATCCCACTGGGATGGTGGATACCCAAACACATGAGAATCGTCGCGTAATTTCTCTACGTTGTTCTGCCACTTTATCATTTTTTCTGATTCAGGGGAAACAGAATCGACAAGACAAAAGAGTCCGTCATTTCGTAGGACGCGATGAACCTCTCTTAAGAATCTTGGGACATCTTGAAAGTGGTGGGGTGCAAGTCGGACGGTTACTAAATCAAACGAAGCAGTAGCAAATGGTAAAGATTCTGCAGCGGCAACAGAGAAAATGATGTTTTTAATCGCTTGTTCTTGTGCTAACTCAGATGCTTTGGTGACCATCTCAGGAGTTAGGTCTGTAGCAACTACATGCGAAACTTTGGGAGCAAGTGCAAATGCTGTAAATCCAGTGCCTGTTGCGATATCAAGTGTCTTTTCTGTCCCTTTAGGATCTGCGAAGTCAAGGATTACATCAAGGGTGTCCCCTTTAGCATGCGCGCTACTTTGTGCATAGTATTCAGCATGTTGGCTAAACTGGTTGCGGACAGATGTGTGGATGGACTTCATTTTTAGTGTCCATTGATTGTTAGAAGGGTGTTAATTAAAGGTGATAACACCACGTGCATTTTCACCGGCTTCCATATCAGCGAACGCCTCATTGATCTGATCAAGTTGATAGTGTTTTGTAATCAGTTCGTCTAACTTCAACTTTCCTTCGGTATAAAGATTTAGAAGTTTCGGCATGTCAACACGTGGTTGGCATGAACCGTAGAACGAACCGATTATCTGTCTTTCAGTTGCGACGAAATGCTGCGCTGGAATGCTGAATTCCTTTTGATGGTGTGCCATTCCGACAATAACTGCAGTGCCAGCAGCCCGTACCATGCGATATGCTTGGACGATAGTATCTGGATTTCCGATTACCTCAAACGCGTAATCCACACCACGACCTTCTGTCAACTCACGCACTGCTTTGACTGGATCATCATCCGAAGCGTTGACGACATGTGTAGCACCAAAACCTTTGGCGAAGTCAAGCTTTTTCTCAGTGATGTCTACAGCGATGATCTTTTCCGCTTTTGCAAGCACTGCCCCTTGTATTGCGTTTAAACCCACACCGCCAGTACCTATAATTGCCACTGAACTTCCTGGTTCAACTTTTGCTGTGTTAAGGACGGCACCGACACCAGTTGTCACGCCACATCCCACAAGTGCTGCTTTCTCTAATGAATGGTGGTCATCAATTTTGACGAGGTTTTGATGGGGCACGACCATGTATTCTGCCATCGTTGCAATCCGTGCCATCTGAAGGATACCTTGTCCTGATTTGTTGTATAGGCGATATGTGCCATCTAATTGAAACCCGCGTGGTACGTCGTAGGATTCGCATAGGCAAACTTTTTCCATTCGGCACATTTTGCAATCGCTACAATAAGTAACAAAAGAGAGGATTACATGGTCTCCAACACGAAAGTCTTTCACATCTTTTCCAACATGCTCAATTATACCTGCTCCTTCATGCCCGAGAACAACAGCGGCATCGTAGTAGATGGCACCCGTAACGACGGATAGGTCAGAGTGGCAGACACCGCTTGCAGCAGTACGTACCAAGACTTCGTTTGCCTTCGGATCTTCTAACTCCAAATCTTCGACAACCACCGGTTGGTTGTGCTTATACATAACAGCGGCGCGCGTTTTCATCTTTCCCTCTATAATTAGTTATTTGCCATTGTACTATTCTTTCTCGGAAGCATTGTTGGGATTAGGTGGCGGTGGTTCACTGAATGGAATGTCTTTCTCAGCTGCTTCCTGTTTACGTTTTTCCCACTCAGCATACCAAGCGCGATATACCTCAGTACGTCCTTGTTCAATACCTTGAGCGATAGCTTGTTGTATTTTGTGCGTGTAACGAAGCATGATTTCTCCTCCTATTTCAAATGTCCCTACTATATAGATGAGTGCAAGTTGGAAGAAGGGTACAACTTCCTTTATAGTAATTTTAAGTGTTTCTAATCCTATTTGTGATGTTTTTCCACTCTCATCTATCCAAATTATTACGGTATAAACAACAGTAGCAACGAATAGAATCAATATTTCCAGAACAATCCAATCTATCCGTGCGAATAACAAAGGTGATCTTGTATTTGTTTTCAAAGTTTTCCTTTATTTGGATTCTATATATTTTATTCTATCCAATTTCTTGAGATATCAAGATTAGAATACGGATAGTGTATGTATAGTTTTTGTTAATTGCCTCCCCTATATTTGATTATATTAACCTAAGTTGCAACTTATGTAGCACAAACTTTATGAAGATTAATTTATTAAATCGGTAATATTCGGACGGGGCAACCCCGCCCCTACGATATTTTTTATGG
>VYFM01000712.1 GCA_009842375.1 Candidatus Poribacteria bacterium
TTACTATATACATATAAATACTATCCTACCTTGTATAGACTCAATCCCCTTCTCAGTAAGACATATAGAAAAATGAGGATAAAGACGCATGACAACGGATAAGAAGTTACTATTTCCTGACAAATCTATATGTATGGAGGATGGACCCAGTTATAGGTCAGTCGTTTTAGTTGGTCCACCGGGTGTTGGTAAGGGTACACAAGGAAAGTTATTATCACATATTCCCGGTATTTTTCACCTATCCAGTGGAGATATGTTTCGGGAACTTGATGAGGAATCTGATTTGGGACAACTCTTTCACCAATATGCCACTCATGGTGAATTTGTTCCAGATGATATTACCATTAAAACATGGCAGATATATATCAAGTCGAAAATAGATGAAGAAACATACCATCCAGAAACCGATCTACTTGTTCTTGATGGTATCCCTCGTAACATCGCACAAGCAGATTTATTATGTCCTTATGTGGATGTACTTAAAGTTTTCTTTTTGGTCTGTGAAGATAGGGAAGTGATGTTTGAGAGGATACGCGGTCGGGCAGTAAAAGAAAAACGACGAGACGATGCTGATGAATTGGTTGCTCGATACCGATGGGATCTATATAAAAGAGATACAGAACCTCTTATAGATCACTATCCTCAAGAATTGATTAGGATAATTGATGCTGATAATATTCCAGCTGATGTATTACATCAGATATTAGCCGTAATTGTCCCCTTGCAGAAAAGATGTTTTTCTCCTCCCAATATTTAATATTATAGTAAAATCTATAATTAATGGGACATTTCTGTAGCGCAAACTAAAAGTTTGTGGGACAACTACTATTGTAGTGTATGTTCCAAAATAGGTTTATCAAAGTGTCCCAATAATTTCAAAGTTCACTATAGTTCTCAAAATGTCCTCGTATGCAAGACATATTCAAATATTACAACTATTCTGATAACTGCAGGGTTAATTTTTCTGTGCCATGGCTGCTCTTTACCTCAAGAATCAGTTCTTTAACCTCTTTGTGAGATTGTAGTAGTGCTTCAAAGGTTTGAACGTCTGAAACTTCCTTATCGTTGATTGTGATAATGAGTGCTCCTCGCGGTATTTTAGCGTTGAAGCCAGGAGCGTTTTCTCTAACCCTTTCAACAATTACACCACGATCATTGTTTTCAAGGTATGTGTACCTCTCATAATCACCTTTTTCCAATTTCCTAACTGCTAATCCGAGTGTTTTCCATGAAACAGAGTCATCTTCAAAAGGTAAGCCAGCCATTTCAGGTGGCATTTCAACAATTGTTGCTCTGAGTGTTCTCTCTTTTCCGCGTCGTAGGACTTTAATGATAGACTCTTCTCCGACAGGTGACTCTGCAATTAGCATCTGGAATTCAAGACTGTTACTTACCTTTTTCCCGTTGTATTCATAGATAATGTCACGCCACTGCAGACCTGCTTTTTCCGCGGGTGTTCCATATCTCACTTTATCTACGCGAATGCCTCCAGGTACTTCCTGCATGCTTATCCCGAGATAACCACGAATGATTTTGCCGTTAGCAATTAGTTTTTCCCCAATATTGATTGCCAGATTACTGGAGATAGCAAATCCGGCTCCTGCTCTCACAGGACCGGGTGTGTTTTCCACCTTGCGTATTAATGCGTTGATACCGATCGCTTCCCCGTATATATTTAACAGTGGACCGCCACTACTGCCAGTATTTATCCACGCATCTGTTTGGATGAAGTTTTGGTAACGAATGACAGGCATTCCACCAAAAACTGTACGACTTTTTCCGCTAACTATACCAGTAGTTACTGTATAAGCAAGTTGAAATGGGTTACCGATGGCAATAGCAAATTGTCCAACCCTAACCTTATCTGAATCTGCTAATGGAAGGATAGGTAGTTTTTTATCCGTATTAATCTTTAGGACGGCTACGTCGGTGATGATGTCCGTGCCGATTAATTTTGCGTCATGTATGCTGCCATCTAATAATTTTACTTGGAATCTTTCTCCACCGTGAACGATGTGGTCATTTGTCAGAATATAGCCATCTTCACGAAAAAAGAAGCCCGATCCAGATTTATTTAACCTTCTATCTGAATGTCCAACAACAATAGCAACAATAGCAGGTTTACTCTTTGCTGCTATGTCAATATATGCATTTTCTATGGCACTTAGCAGTTCCAAATTGGTCGGTTGTTTGCTTTGGAATGCACAGGAAGAAAAAATACCTAAAAGAATACTAATACTGAAGAACAGATATAACTTTTTATGCATATTAGTTCCTCTCAAATGATATAAGATTAGGTGTCAATTTAGCGTTTCTCATTACGGTTAAAACGCTAAATTAACACCGTTATAAAGGGTTTGAAGTCGTTTATTATGGTGGTGTCAGTTGACTTCTTGCAATTTAAGCGTCACTTTTTCTGGACCATGGATACCTTTAATATCCAGAGTTATTTCTGATATGTCTTTTTCATTGTCCAAGTATGTTTCAAGGGTATGAACATCTTGTATTTTTTGTTCATTGACAGCGGTGATGAGTGCTCCGCGTGGTATTTTTGCTTCGTAACTGGGAGAATTTCTCTTAACCTTTTCAACGATAAGACCTTGATCATCCTCATTCAAATATGCGTATCTTTGATAATTATCGTATTCGAGTTTTCGTGTAAATAAACCAATTGTTTTCCAAGAAGCTGAATCAGTTTTCACAGACCGACCAACTAATTCAGGACGCATCTCATCAATCGTCAGATTGAGTGTAATTTCTTGTTCTTGTCGTAATACCTTGACTGGGTATTGTTGTCCGATCTGACATTCCATAACATGCAGTTCAAAATCGTTCACGCCTGTTACCTTTTCCCCATCAAATTCAACAATGATGTCATTCTGTTTTAACCCACACTGCGATGCAGAAGTGTTTCGTTTAACCCTTGTTAGTTTTATACCTTGTGCAACACCATGCATTTCAGCATCAATGTGACCACGGATTATTCTACCATGTGCTATCAGTTGATTACTTATTTTATTTGCAAGCCCACATTCAACAGCTAAGGTTGAACCTTCACCTGGATTTAATGCAGTTACACCAATGACTTCGCCTTGTATATTTAGTAAGGGACCACCACTACTGCCAGGGTTGATCCAGGCATCTGTTTGGATGTAATTGTAACAATACTGATAGAGATTGTTTTTTTCGTGATAACAACGGTTTTTTCCACCGACGATTCCAGCAGTCACTGTGAACTTAAACCCTTTTGGATCGCCAATCGCAATAGCAAATTGTCCGACACGGATCTTTGACGAATCCGCGAATTTGAGAACAGGAAGTGGTTTGAGTGTATCTATTTTCAAGACTGCTATATCAGCGTTTCGATCACCACCAATTAATCTTGCATCATGCCTTCTGCCATTAAACATACTAACAGTGATCTTTTTTGATCCACGCACGACATGTTCGTTGGTTAGGATGTAGCCATCATTTCGAATAATAAAACCGGAGCCACCTCCTGATGTC
>VYFM01000390.1 GCA_009842375.1 Candidatus Poribacteria bacterium
CAAATAAGACCAGTCCCTAGTCGGAAAAAAATACCTCGTTCCTGGCCTTCCCTTGGATTCTAATTCCCAAATTCGGATCACACATCCTGTCCCCGATCTTCCGGTGTCTGCCGAAGAGCTGGATCAAACAACACATCGCTGCTCTAGTCCTGGCCGAGATTTTGTTGGGGATAAGCCTAACAGTCAAAAAAGTTGCCACTCCTGCATATCGTAGTTAAGCTATTTTTAGAACAGCTATCAGATTTTATTGACTCATTTTCTGAAACTTCATTAGTTTGAATAGTTGATTTTGATAAAGATAAAGATATTCTGGGAAAATGGTTTATTGCGTGTCTAGGGTGCTGGTGTTTGTCTATCTGCAGTGAGCTTGGTTTTGACGATGTGGAATAAAACTCCCCGTCCGGTGCTTTCTCCAGTTCTTGTCGTTGATGCGCTTGGGATGAGCAGCAAGATTGATCTCTGTAGAGATCCTGTCAGCCTTGCAAATTTGGCAACAGAATTGGATCGTCAATATCACGGATTTAAATCGAAAGTGCCGCATAGGTTTGTAGTAGTAGGCCGGAAACACGTTTTTGGTACTCGAGACTTTTCGTCCCTTCGATTAAATGATATGTTCATTCTTTATACAGGGCGAATGGTCAAAGACCTGCCGGGAAGGTATTTGGTGGCAAGTTCGATTCTTTATCACCAACTTTTACAGTCTGGGTATATTGTACGTGGTGGCTTGGGGTATGGTCCGGTGGTACGCCACCGAGATTTATTACTCGGCCGTGGATTTCTCGACGCCTATAGGATGGCTGAGAAAAGGAGCAAGGCGGTTCGGGACGTTTGCGGAATTCTAGTTTCGCCAAGCTTGTATCTCTTCATTTCTTGGTCGGAGCATTGGTGTCGGCTGCTATGTTTCTACGAGGACCACTGCTTCCTTCATCCAATGGGAATATCTGACTCCGAAATGGGTGAGTTCGATGAAGATCGTATTCTCCGTTGTTTACACGAGGCGGGTGCCGACAAGGACAAGCTTAAAGCGACGGAACGTTTTTTGGAAAGACTGGAAGACTATGATAAGGCAATGGTGGAAGGTTCGAGAACGAGGGAGTTAACGGGGTGGAAACCAAAGGAAGAACGAGAGGGTCCACGCTTCGCTATGGTGGTTGAAGACCCTATGCATTACGATGATTGGGTATCTGTTTGGAATGATTTTGCACGGGTTAACGACAGGAATTATGTGACCCAAGATAGCGAACTTTAGGCTTATTTCGGTGAACTTAGCCGTGTTCCGCGGCGGGCATGGCCTAGCGCCACGGCCAGTTGTGCCAATCTCCGTTTCGTTCGTTGGAATCTTGCAATTCATCTTTTCCGCGGTACTGATCTTCCTGCTCATTTTGGCAGTTCGCTATCAATTTCGGATCAGGTAATGACATTTGAGCCATTTCTTCCCTCTTGATGGAGTGATGCAGAAAGCCGCTGTTAAATCCACCATGGCATCATGGTGGATGTTTCCGGGACAGTCTGTCGGCATGGTCCTTCGCGGGTGTTTATGCCGGATTTTTTACGGCTCCGGAGTCAGTGGATGACAGGCGCTGTCAGAATTTGGTCTTTGGTCGATTGCGGATTAATGACGACTTAGGCTAGGGCCGAATCCAGATCAGACTGGAGCGCAGCTTGTAGTACGTACACGAGGACGGATTCATGGTAGTTATCGGCTAGGCCACATTTTGCAACGGAAGGTCACCGAGTGAATTTCCGGTTTGTTCCTGCCACCGCTCCATTCGCCGATTCGGTCCGTACCTGACATCCTACCTTGCCGAGACTGCGAGATGTTCGGATGGTCACCATGTCCTGCTCGGTTTCAAGCAGGAAGCGGTCGTGACGTATCGTGTAACCAATCCCGGGATAAACAGACACGATAGGTGCGGATTGATGTTGGGAATGTCGACAAGCTGATTTGCTAGGATACCAGTTGGCTCAAGTTCATATCCCGATGATCCTATCAATCCTACTGGTGGGCGGCCCGTGCCACGAGCAGTTGAGCAAACTCCTTCGCCAGTTCCTCAATCTGCGATTGGATCGCCTCTTCCGAGTTCTTCTTTGGGTTGTCCAGCCACAGCCGTTCATCCCAGTCCAAGGCCGATATCTCGTAAGCATTCCTGTTGTTGTATCCATTGCTGAAGAACACGGCCGCCACGTTGTAGGCGCGAAGCCTCAACTGGTGGATCATCTCACGTAATTGATCAATGGCGGGCTTTCGGGTATGGGAGGAGAGAATGCAGATGTCCGCCTGCTTGAAATCGTTCCAGAAGAAATCAGTGACGTCATCATACTTCGGGACCTCCTGATAGCTGCGGCTCATCGTAGAGAGCGTTCCAACACCACGAGGCATTCGAGGGTGGGTTATATCGGACACCAGGTTCCGGGGAAGTCTTTGGTATTGCTGATTGCAAAGTTCGGATACGAGGTGACGTTGAAAGCTGGTCTTTCCGGTCTTGTTGTTTCCAACAAGTATGTAGGCCCAATACGAAAACATATCAACTCCTGTCTCTATCTGTACGGATTCCACTGCAATGTTATCCCAAACTCATCTGGTTTTCACAGATGCTCCGGGAAGCGGATCCACCGGAACACCGACATCGCTGCGCTGGAGATACTCTGACTTTACTTGTACCTGGCTGAGGATCGCTGTCGAGTTCAGCTAGGTCCGACAGGGACTCAGTCCTCAACACGGAAAGTCATGCGTAAGCGTACGTGCATGGAAGGCGGTCATCGTGAATTCGAGTTTTCCTTATATGGCTTCTCACTACTCCGGAGAAGATAGATGAGGCCCGTACGGATTTGCATGGAGCGGATGTCTGTTGGAGAATCTCGGCAACGGGATGGCTGGCACCGAAGGGAATACTCCGTCCTGGTTCTGCACTCAATTAACATAAAATTCCCGCGAAGCTGATAGTCACACACTGAGAAGAGGGTATTGACAGGTTGTCTGCCGGAAAATGGTTGTAGACGAATTCGCCACAGTATTCTCCCAGTGTGGTAAATACGTGGCTGCGCTGTCTGGCCCTCCGGGATGTCAACACAGTACTGTCAATATTGGGAGGCAAAAGATGGAGGCTGCAGCATACCGACTGTTATACGACAACATCCACGACTTCAAGGAAACCGTGGTCCATGTCGAATCCGAGATCCGTCGCTACGGAATCCGTGACAACGGCAAGGAAGATGTGTCCGGGTGTCAGTGCTGGGTGAAAAATACCCGAAGTTTTGGCCATTTTTACCTTGGCATTGACAAACCGGCCCTGTTCGAGCGCTTCCATCAGATGCAGTAGCCGCTGCGAAGGACTTCCTCTTCTCCGTAGAGCGAGCATACAACCAAATGTGCGCCCGGGATTCGGGAAAGAACAGGAATCCGGATTTCGGAAAAGCCCTGCGGGGATGCCGTTCATCCCTGTCAAACTTGCGACCGGTGTCCAGGTCTGCGGCCCTCTTACCCATCTCCTTTAACTT
>VYFM01000081.1 GCA_009842375.1 Candidatus Poribacteria bacterium
TAAATGGCATTCATACCGTTGATTTGGGGGAATGCCTAAATGGCATTCATACCCGCCGAATGCCAAACGCGCATTCGGCGTTGATTTGGGGGAACGCCTAAATGGCGTTCATACCGTTGATTTCTTGATTTGGCGTATTCTGCCATTGGCATTCCCCGGATTTCATGAATGACGCAGATATATTTTTGATGTTTTGTCCTCGCTTTCAATGGATTGATGTTATTCTTTTCAAATGGGGTTGGAAGGTGAAGACTCAGAAAACAGCGTTCCTCCGCGTAATCGGCGTCCTCCGCGATTCAGACAACACACATGCCAAAAACTTTACACACCCATAACACCATTATACGTTGACATGATTCATCAGATAGATTAACATGAAACAATAATACTACTTTGGTGGAGAGCAATGGATAATATCCCTATCATAGATACACATGTTCACTTATGGCATCCGAAACAACTGAGATACCCTTGGCTAAAGCAGGTGCCAGCACTAAACAAACCGTTTCTATTAAATGATTATGCTGATGCCTATGAGAATCTTGATATAGAATCCATTGTTTTCGTCCAATGCGATACACATCCAGACGATGGATTGAAAGAGACAGAATGGGTAACATCACTTTCTACAACTGAACCGCGTATAAAAGGTATTGTAGCGTGGGCACCGCTTGAGGAAGGTAATCAAGTAGAACCTTTTATTGAAAAATTGGCTGGAAATACTCTGGTAAAAGGCATCAGAAGACTAATCCAAGGAGAAAGTGTCGATTTCTGTATTCAATCAAACTTTGTGGATAGCGTAAAGACACTTGCTCGCTATGGATTGAGTTTTGATTTATGTATCTTCCATCCCCAACTTGCTAACACCATTAAACTTGTGGAACAGTGTCCAAATACCCAATTCATTTTGGACCATATTGGCAAACCTGACATTAAGAATCAATCATTTGAACCGTGGAAGCAGGAGATACGAACCCTCGCTGGGCATCCCAACGTATATTGTAAAATATCCGGTTTGGTTACTGAAGCAGACCATGACTCTTGGATACCATCTGACTTAAAACCGTATATTGACCACGTAATTGATTGTTTCGGGTTTGACCGTGTGATATACGGCAGTGATTGGCCAGTCTCTACACTTGCATCGGATTACACGCGTTGGGTAAATACATTACACGATGCTGTTGAAGGTTGTTCTGATGAAGAGCTGACTAAACTATTTCATGACAATGCCATCAAATTTTATAGGCTTCACTCATAGTGATTATATGTCTTTGATTGCCCCACTTCATTCTTTTCTTGCCTTAACCTCGCGCCTACGCGGATGGAGAACAAACTCGGTATAACCATTAGGCAACTCACACCCCTTAAATACTAAATCTAAGGCAGCTTGAAAAGCAATACTCTGATCATAATTTGGTGACATATTGCAGTAGTTAGAATCATCAGAATTCTGTTCATCAACTATCTTTGCCATTCGTTCAAACGTTTCAGTAACCTGTTTCTTCGTCACAATCCCATGATGCAACCAATTTGCTATATGTTGACTTGAAATACGTAGAGTAGCACGATCTTCCATCAAACCGACGTTATTTATATCTGGTATTTTTGAACAACCTATACCTTGGTCAACCCATCGCACTACATAACCAAGGATTCCTTGTGCGTTGTTGTCAATCTCACGTTGGATTTCATCATCAGACAACTCACGGTCCTTTAATAAAGGTGGAGTCAATAGGTCTCTTAAACTTGCACGCTCTCTCAAAGCAAGTTCCTCTAACCAATTGGAAACATTCACACGATGATAGTGTATGGCATGTAAAGTAGCCGCTGTAGGAGATGGAACCCATGCTGTCGTTGCTCCTGCCATAGGATGATTCACTTTGGTCTCAAGCATCTCCGCCATCTCATCAGGTTTTGTCCACATCCCTTTGCCAATCTGTGTAATTCCCGGTAATCCAGTTTCAATCCCAATATCTACATTCCAATCCTCATAAGCACGCATCCAAGGTTCGTTGCGAATATCCATTTTAGGTGTCATCGCCCCTGCAACCATACTGGTATGAATCTCATCGCCTGTCCTATCCAAAAACCCTGTATTTATGAACACAAGACGTTGCGATACAATGCGGAGAACTTCCTTAAGATTAACAGTGGTGCGTCGTTCTTCATCCATAATACCTATCTTGATAGTATTCGGCTTTAGACCTAATGCATTCTCAATCCTTTCAAACAAGCGGACAGTCATTTCAACCTCTTCTGGTCCGTGAAATTTCGGTTTAACTATGTAAACACTGCCTGTTTTGCTATTACTAAATTTGTTATTTCCCTGTATATCGTGCATAGCAGCAAAGGTGGTAACCATCGCATCTAAAAAGCCTTCTGGAATTTCTTCACCATCTGAAGTTAGAACAGCGTCTGTATACATGTGGAGTCCGACGTTACGGATCAGGAGTAGACTCCTACCCGATAGTGTAAAAGTACTACCATCTGGTGAGGTGTAAGCTTTATCCGGTGCCAATCTTCTGGTAATCATTTTACCATTCTTCTCAAACGTTGTTTCTAACGTCCCTTTCATGATTCCATTCCAATTGCTATAGACGCGAACCTTATCCTCCGCATCAACAGCAGCAACCGAATCCTCACAATCTTGTATTGTTGTAATTGCGGACTCAAGGATGACATCTGCAATACCAGCAGGATGTTCTTTACCGACAGGATGTTCCCTATCAATCTGTATTTCAATATGCAATCCATGGTTTTGAAATAATACTGAAGCCAGATTATCACCGTCTTGTGTAAAACCGACAAACTGACTCGGATCTTCTAAACCAACTTCCTCTCCATTACTAAACTTTACCCGAAGTTGCAATTGACCATCAATGGTCTTGAGCAAAAATTGCGTAATATCAGAATAACTTCCCGATTCAAGACTTATCACTTCATCTAAAAACTCCTCAGTGTATGCAATGACTTTCGCACCGCGTATCGGATTATATGAATCCCCACGGATTGCCCCACCAGTTTCATCAATCACATCAGTACCGTAAAGTGCATCATAAAGACTTCCCCATCGTGCGTTTGTTGCATTTAATGCATAGCGCGCATTATCCACCGGAACAACTAACTGCGGACCAGCAATCAACGCAATTTCTAAATCAACATCTTCGGTAGTAACAATAAAATCATCATCTTCAGGCACAAGATATCCTATATCGGTGAGAAATGTAGAATAAGTATCATGGTCAACCGGTCTACCTTTATGCTCAAGATACCAAGCGTCAATTTGCTCCTGCAGAGAATCCCGTTTATCCAATAGCAATCGATTTTCTTGAGCAAACTCACTTACAATTTCATCAAATGCTGTCCAGAACTTATCTCCGTCAATACCTGTTCCAGGTGCAATCTCATCTTTAACCAATTCATACAATCTCTTATCTACTTTGAGATTACCGATTTCAATTCGGTTATGCATGCTATTTCTCCAATATATGTGA
>VYFM01000124.1 GCA_009842375.1 Candidatus Poribacteria bacterium
GTATCCTACTCATCGGTTTAGCTTGCGGTAAGGCAATCTTAGTTGCTGCCTATTTCATGCACCTTAAGTTTGAGAAAGGTATTTTAGCAGCAATCGTTATTACACCATTTCTCATCTGTGTTTTTCTCGTAATTATGTTGATGCCTGATATTACTATGGATTCACGACTCAATGCTATAGAAAAACCAGCAGCAGAAGTCGTAGATACCACACATCATTAAGGATACAGCAAAGGTCAAAATCTACAAATTGTAGGCATAATTAAAATGGAGAATCAGACTGCAGACCTTAACCAAAGTGATCGAAAAATTGAAAAAAGCACACTACCTTGGATAGTCTTAGGACTTATAGTTATAGGTATTGCTCTATTCAATTTATGGTTAGTATTTAACAAAAAACCAAATCCCGCACAAGAGGTTGCAACAACTAACGTTCCGGAATTTAGTTTAATAAATCAGCAGGGACACAAGTTGACATTATCTGATTTAAAAGGAAAAGTTTGGGTTGCAGATTTCATTTTCACAAATTGTCCTACGATTTGTCCTAAAATGACACAGGAAATGGCAAATCTACAATCGGAATTTAGTTCACAAGAAATCAATTTCGTATCCTTCACAGTTGATCCGGATAGAGACACAACCGATGTTCTCTTACAATATGCAAATCGATACGGAGCAGATGAGAATCGTTGGCATTTTCTAACTGGAAATAAGGAACAGATTTACCAACTTGCTAACAACGGATTTAAATTAGCAGCAGCATATCACGAAGGAATGTTACCACATAGTAGAAAGTTTGTTCTCGTTACACCGGACGGTGAAATATACGGTTATTACGATAGTCATCAAAAATCTGCTATGAAACGACTACGCAAGGATGTTAATACACTTCTTGGAAGTTAAAGTAATTGAACCTAATTATATCCTTAACAGCTTTTCTGGTTCATTTCCCTTTCGGATTTTTTCGTGTGCGTTTCAAAAAGTTTAGTCGTCCTTGGAGTAGATGTTTATATATTCCGATTGTCCTTAACATTGTTGTCCGCAGATTTGTGCTTCAATGGGATTGGCAAACAGCAATGATTTACTTATGGCCTGTAGTCATATTGGCACACATACTCGGTGGTTTCATCGGTTCGCGCTACACATCTAAGGATAATATTGAGACAAAATAAATCCATTACCTTGTCTGACAAGTGTGGAAAAAATTATGAATAAAATATACGTACCCGTTGACAATTCAGACTATTCCGATGCCAGTATCAACTTAGCTGTGGAATTTGCAAAGAAATTTGATTCGCAGTTGGTAGGATCGCACGTATACGCAGCAAAAATGCACGATGTTCGCTTCAAACAGATGGAATATACTTTGCCTGAAGAGTATCAAGATGAAGTGGAACTTGAAAAACAACGTCGCATTCATGATACACTCATTACCATGGGACTTCAACTCATATCGGATTCCTATCTTGAGGTAATGAAACACAAATGCGAAAAATTTGACATTCCATTTGAACCCAAGATGCCAGAAGGGAAACACTACATCAAATTGGTTGAGGACATTCAGGAAAGCGATTACGATCTGGTCATTATGGGGGCACTTGGTATGGGTGCAGTAAAGGATAGTCTGATCGGTGGAGTCTGTGAACGCGTTGTCCGAAGGATTACAACCGATACGCTTATCGTTAGAAACCTTGAGCCAATTGAAGAGCAATCAGGAAATATCCTTGTCGGAATTGATGGGAGTCCAGAATCTTTTTCTGGTTTAAAAACCGCTATTAGTCTTGGACAAAAATTCAACAGACAAGTGGAAGCAGTTGGAGTATATGATCCTTATTTGCACTACATTGTGTTCAATTCTGTTGTTAACGTACTAACAGAACGTGCTGCGAGAACATTCAAATTCAAAGAACAAGAGCAACTCCATGAGGAAGTAATTGACACGGGTCTTGCCAAAATATATCAGTCACACCTTGAGGTAGCGCGTTCTATCGCAAAAGAAGAACACGATTATCAACTGAAAATTACGCTCCTTGATGGAAAAGCCTACGAAAAAATCATACAATACACACGAAAAACTCAACCTTGGCTACTTGTTTTAGGTAGAATCGGAGTTCATAGCGAACAAGATACAGACATTGGCAGCACTGCAGAAAATCTACTAAGACTCGCACCGTGTAATGTACTTCTATCAAGCCAACGCTATTTCCCACAAATTGATGTCAAAGCTGAAGAAACCCTCGTATGGACACAAGAAGCAATGGATCGCATGGAAAAAGCACCGCCACTGGTTCGTGGCATAGCGAAAACAGCAGTGCATCGCTTCGCAATTGAACGTGGGCACTCTGTTATCACCGAAAGTGTCATAGATATGGCGATGGAAGCAATTATGCCACAGCGCGCATCTGAAAAACTCACACGCGTTGCCAAAGAAATCGCAGAGCAGAAAGTCTTAGAATCAGATGCAGTCCAAACCTATATCTGTGGTGAATGTGGCTATGCCGCCCACAACCAACAACCCGTCCAATGTCCTGTATGTAGTTCTCCACCAGAACGTTTCCAAATGGTTGATAAAAATTCACTTGAACACATCGCTATTGACGAAGGTGGCACTGCAGAAGAGGAAACATTCGACGGTATCCGTCTACAATGGTCAGATCAAGCAAAAAAAGCACTTCGTACGGTACCACGTGGTTATATGCGACGTAATGTGAAAGCACGCATAGAGAAATCGGCACGGTCTCAGAAAATTAATACAATCACGAATGCATTCGCAACTCAAATTATTGACGACAGCATGGGAGAAGCAGCTGCTGTCCGAGAAGATGCACCTGAACTCAGAGCTATGCAACCGAAAACTGCCGCACATAAAGCTTCAGCAAATGCAGATATTGAAAGCACTCTACGATGGACTGAGGACGCAGTAGAACGCTTAAATATTGTACCTGAAGGGTTTATGAGAAAAATTACACAAACACGCATTGAACAACGCGCACAAGAAGCAGATATCACAGAGGTTACACTCGATTTTGCTGCTCGGGTCATTGAAGACGGTAGAAGCCTCGCAAACGAGGTGTTGGGTGAGTATTATCAAAACTCAAACAGTGGAGATAGCGAACCATAATTTGTCGGAGGTATAAAATGGCTACAATTCCGACGATTTCATTCCAAATCCTTGGACCAAATGAAGGTGCAGCCGAAGGTTTAACACACGGTCTGTGGTTTAAATTACATTCAAACCCTCCGCCATTAGAAGACCTATTAATTGCATTAACAGTTCGTTCATCAAACGGAGAGGAAAAACAATCCGGGACAATCATGATACTTAAGCATGAGAGCCATTCCGCTGATTTTATCTACAGAACAGTTCTCGGTGAACTGGATGTCTGGATTGAGATTGAACCTATTACTTCTCTCACAAAACTTAATTTTCCTATTTATACAAATGAAGGATATGTTATTGAGGATGGATATAAGTTTCCTGAATATAATATTG
>VYFM01000267.1 GCA_009842375.1 Candidatus Poribacteria bacterium
CCCGTCAATCATTAGAATAAAGTTGTCTACCTAACTCAGATATGATATACTTCTATCAGATTTCTCTACCTAACCTCATACGATGAAGAAGAAAAACAACTCCCAACAAAACACAGATATATTCCAACGGGCAACAACCGCAATTAAGCACGGCGTAGGCTTTTTGCTCAATCAACAGCAAGAAGATGGAAACTTTGAGGGACAACTCTCATCCAGTACGTTTCCATCCTGTGCGTATGCCTGGATACAACTTGTGCAAGGAGAAACACTCGAAGAATCCTTGGTTGACTGGTTCATTAACAATCAGAACGATCAGGGATCATGGGGATTAGATGCAGCAAATCAGTCTAATCGTGAATCCACACTGTTTGTCCGGTTGATATTGGAACTGATCAGTGAGGATAATTCCAACTCCCAGCTTAAGGAAATCATCTCTCGCATTCCACACTATCCACTTCATCTTGCATTAGTTAAGCTTGCTTACGCAGCGTTCAATAGATATGACTGGCAAAGACTGTCTGTATCAAAAAGTGCATTACCATTGATGAAAATCATGAAGAAGATAGCGCGCATACCAATGTTACGCACTATTTTGAAACCACCGAGAAATAAACTCCCTCCAGTAGATATGTTCAACACGTCTCTATTTGAGGAGTTGTTTATTGCTGAACAACACACGTTAGTACCAGTATTTATAATGATTGAATTGAATACAAGTAGACGTGAAGACATGATTGGTGCGTTAGTAGAATGGTTGAAATCACGAGTATTGAGTGATGGTAGTTGGTTCCGCGTAAATTATATCACCGCACTTTCGATCTTGGCACTTATTGAATTAAAAAAGTGTGAATATGATGATCCTGAAATTTCAGAATACATCAATAAGGGAATTGAATGGCTACATGCAACACAGAACCCCGATGGGGGTTGCAGAGAAGCGTTGAACCTGAATATATGGGATACTGCCCTGACCATTATCGCTCTAACAGAGATTGATGCAGAATATATTGATGCAGAATATATTGATAGATACGAGATAATCAATAAGGCTGCACATTGGCTTGTGGAACATCAAAATGACGATGGGGGTTGGGCGTTTTCTGGTTTGCGCGACAGCACCCTACCAACCGATGCAGATGACACTGCCTTAGCAACCTTGTCCATAATCCGATCAAAACTTGAATCCACAGATGCTAAAAGATCGGTTGAAAATGGGATAGAGTGGTTAAGGCAGAATCAAGGAAAAGATGGAAGTTGGAGTACATATCAACCTGGGCAAGGAGATGTTGGATGCGTTAGCATCACTGCACATGCGATTGAGGCATTATTGGCGTATGGGAATAATGAGGAATACATTTATCGTGGCGTGCAGTGGCTGCGTTCAAAGATAAAGAATGAAGGTTATTGGGATGATCTATGGTTAGCAAAGCGAACTTACGGAACAGCATGTGCCATTAACGTCCTCGTAAAAGCTGGATTTAGAGATGCCCCTGAGATCGCAAAAGGTGTTCAGTGGTTGGAACAGACACAAAATGCAGATGGAGGGTGGGGTGAAGATATGTTTGGTAGACCATCAGATAGCACAGTTGAACAGACGGCTTGGTGTGCTTATGCCTTGTTAATTGTCAATGGTGAAAGTGATGCTGCTAAGAAAGGTCTTTCGTTTCTCCTTAAAAATCAAAGAGATAACGGTTCATGGCAAGAGAGTTGTGTTGGAATTTATTGGGAGGTAATTGGCGGTTATAGCGATCCAATATACGCCTCAGTTTTTCCGATCTTGGCACTGAATCAGTCTATCAGGAATACCGACTTACTGTGATGATAAGATATGATTTCGGTTATTATCCCAATTCTCAATGAAGCGAAGATATTGGAAGAAACACTCACTTGTCTTCAACCGCAATTGGAGAACCATGAACTTATCATTGTAGATGGAGGAAGCACTGATGAATCTGTAAGTATTGCTGAAAAGTATGGGAAGGTTGTATTCTCAGAACGAGGACGTGCGAAACAGATGAATGCTGGTGCTGCAGAAGCGACTGGTGACATACTTGTTTTTTTGCATGCGGATGTTCAACTTGAGTCAGGAGCATTCAAAGCAGTAGAGTCAACGTTGTCTTCAGGTTATGTAGGTGGTGGATTCCTTCAAAAGATTGACGGGAAAAGTCTGCTATATCGTGTAATAGAAATCTCTGCAAATATGCGTGGCAAATTTCTAAAGGTGTTTTACGGAGATAGCGGTATTTATGTGCGACGAGATGACTTTCGACACATAGATGGGTTTCCCGATGTGCCAATTATGGAGGAGATGGTTTTTTCAAAGGCGTTACGGAAGTTAGGGAAAACGAAGATGATCAAACCTCGTATTCATATATCCGCAAGGCGATGGAAAAAGAATGGTATTGTCAGAACGACTACAAAAAACTGGTTTATAACGTTGCTCTACTTTATGGGATTCTCTTTGGAACGAATTGCAGAATTATATCGGGATATACGGTAGGAAAGAAAAAATGGGGACAGGCAACTACTGTCCCCACGATAGGTTATTGAATTAGTTTAACGACCTTGTTTGATATGTCCCCACGTTGTAGACAACTTGTTTTTGGCGTGAACATCCAAAGATGCATTTTCTGCCAGCCAATTCTCAATGAATTCAGCAACACCGATACCGCGTGGGTCTGTACCTGCCCAATTGGGTGTAGCCATTTGCCACATCGCAGCAATCATACCGAATCCATCCTTACCCTTTTCTTTGCTGATAGCAACTGCTGGATCTGCATTGTCAGCGTTTTCTTGTGCAAAAACAACAACATCCCAATTTGTATTGGCAAATTGTTCGACATGCCAGGGGCGGATTGATCGGAAAGCTTTCAGTGAAGGGATATATTTTTCACCCAATTCGGTAGGAACTTGATTCCCAGTGCCACGTTCGTTAAAGGTCAGTCCTGGTATGTCAAAGACATTTGCAGCTCCACCAGGTCCATTATCTGCACTACGGACACCACCTTCATAACTCATGTAGAAGATCCAGTCTGCGACGTTGATCACAACGTTCCCGGCTTCTATAAAGTTTTCCACATTTGACCCATCCGGTTTTGCATTTGGGAACGGATATAGTGCACTTGGTGCTGTTCCACATGCAAGGAGAATAACATCTTGCTGACCATTGCCGGTGTGATCTATACACCACTTGGCAAGTGGAGAACCATCGCCTTTCTCATCACCATCACCGAAGTTTTCAATACTATTGAAGAGTCCTTTAACACCTGCGTGGTTCATTACTGTTTCTGTGTTCTTTTTCACAGCACCAGCAGAAATCCAATCCGGATTTGAAGGACCAGAGTATATTGCAAAATCGCTTGCATATACTATTGACGCACTAACTATGAGTGCGAAAATCATAATACCAAAATAGCGTTTCATATAATGTAATTCCTCCTTAATGACATATCAAAGTAATATGTCCATTTACCGTATTGTCTATATTACTT
>VYFM01000016.1 GCA_009842375.1 Candidatus Poribacteria bacterium
GAATTAGAATGGATAATATCAAAGGATTCATAGGAGATGGTGGTTTTGTCAATGCTACAAAAAAGGATTTTGATTGGAAATTAATAGCATACTCACTTAAGCGTAAGTTTGACGTATTACATCGGAAACATCATTTACCTGAGTCTGAATCTAACGTAGTAAAAAGGGTTTTCAAGAGTATAAACAGTATAATGCCATGGAGCAAGAGTTGGGTCAAATTATCTAAATGTGAAGCAGAATGGTTAGATAAGAGTCGTTTCTTTAACCCAACCCAAACCTTCTTTGATAAACGACCAGACGTTGAGATGGACATCATAAAAACAGATACTGGTTCACCAAGTTTCCAGTTTACTGCTTCTGATAATGATGGCATACATCAACTCCAACTGTTTGTTACCGAGAATTCAAAAAAACATCATAGGTTACAAAAACATTTAGGGTGTCGAGTCCTGAACGGTAAAAAGAATGCCATCGTTGAATTTGAAATATCCGATGCGGACATAACGGAGGGTGAAATTCGGATGATGGATATATATGGAAACATTGCATCACGAGAATTCAGAATAAGTGAGAAAACATCAGAATCAAATAAAGCCCGTAAAGTACACAAGAAAGGAGAATAGATGTCAAAAAAAACTGCAATCTTCCCTGCAAGTTTCGACCCTATAACACTCGGTCATGTTGACCTGATTGATCGTGTATGCAAGCTTGATGTATTTGATGAGCTCGTTATTGTCATTGCGGTGAACCCCGCAAAACAGGAACGGTTCACTATCGAAGAACGGGTCCAAATGCTTGAAGAGGTCATCAAACCCTACCCTAAAGCAACTATTGATGGGTATGCGGGGTTGGTAGTACAATATGCACAGACATGTGGAGCAAGTGCAATCATACGCGGTCTACGTGAAATATCAGATTTTGAATGGGAATTCAAAATGGCACGAATGAATCAACAAATTGCACCGGAAATAGACACGTTATTTATGGTTGCGAGCACAAAATACGCACATATTAGTTCTACACTTGTAATGGAGGTAGTGGAGATGGGGCAGGGAGTAATAAGTGAAGAAAAGCTGCTGGAGATGGTACCACCAATTGTTGTTGAATTTATCAAACGTAAATTTCATGTTGAGCAATAGCAGGCACGGATGAACCGAGTCTGCTAAATTGGACTTTTAGAATCGATTGTCTAAACTCAAACTAATGTTAAAGCCAGGTGAATTTATACCTGAACCGTGTTGACGATATCGCCTATCAAGTAAATTGTCAAGATTAAGTGACAGACGAGTGTAATCAAAGAGATTAATCCCACCGCGAATGTTTAGTGTCCACCATCCTGGTGTACCAGCATCAACTGCATTACCATCGGAATCAAACTCAACTTCAGCAGGGTCACGCGTTGATCCTTGTATCCGTGGATCACGGATATCGCTGCGGTTCAATCGTCTTTGTTCTGCTGCTGCTCGGACAAATAAAGATGCCCAATACTTTGTATTGACAGGTTCCCATTGGATTCCAACCACACCATTCAATGGTGGTTCCCTCCGTGTACGTGCTTCCCACGGTTTTTCAGGATCCGGTTCTATTCCGTTAATTAACAGAACTTCTCCACGTAGTAATGAGGCATTTCCGTATATTGATAATGCCGCATCAATTGGTATTAAACCAGCCAACTCTATCCCTTGGAATTGTGCTTCATCAACGTTATCAAAAACGAGTACATCAATATCCGCATATTCATTTATTAGTTCCTCATGAAGTTGGGGAATTCTACCATCTTCATAAGCTTCTTGTACGGGTCTGCGTGTGACCAAGCCGTTGACCCGACTATGAAAAAGTGTCAAAGCACCACGAAAATGAGTATGGTTTGCTTTAATACCGCCCTCCACTGTCCACGAAGTTTCTGGGTCAAGGTCAGGACTTGGTGCAGTGACACCCTCATTAGTAACTTCCACAGCTGTAGTATCATTCAATGAAGGGGCACGAAACGCTGTACCAACATTGGCGACAAGGTTCAAGTAGTCTGTTACACCAACGACAACGCCAGCACTTCCTGTCAAACTACTATCCAATTCATTGAATTCTTCAAAGTCATCAGCACGGATGGAAAGGTCTGCGTTTGTTTCATAAAACGTCGCCCGTCCACCAAGAGTCAACTCAACTCGATCATGAACGGTTATTTCATCCTGAAGATAAAGACTCGCATCCCAAAACTGAGAACCGTTGATAAAACGTCCAAGGTTTTCATCAACAGTTTCATTTCCTGTCTCAAGATCAGTTCTCACAGTACTGCTTTGTATCATATCTAAGTAGAATTCAAGTCCCCCTACAAAACGTTGCTTTGGCAACATACTGCTGACAACTTGTGTACTCACCCCGATAGTGTTTACCGTATCGTTTCTGTGTCTCCGAGAAGTAGCATCGCGTTGCACCTCGTTACGTCCCTCTTCTTGACGATGAAAAGAAGCAGTCACGCGGAATAGATCTATACTATCTGTAACTGGATTTGAAATATAATTTGCGTAGATTAGATCACGATTTTGTGGTTCAAAAAAGAACTCATCAAATTCTTGTGGTGCTATTTTATCATAACGAGGTGTTTGCGGTTGTCGCCACATCTGATACGCAAGATTGATATTACTTGTATCACTGAGTTGATATCCAATCTTTGCATCAGCATTATAAGCGTTCCAGTCCAATGGTCCTTCAGTATCAATGAGCCAATTCTCAGGGATATCTTCTTTTATCATCCTATCAATCTCATTATAATCATATAATGCTACATCAAAGGGTTTTGATTCTATAATTTCATATTTCCGATTTTTGTAGTGTAAGTCATATCCACTACCAGGATTGATATCTCCATATTGTCGGACACCGCCACCAACGATAAATCCAAAGTGACCTTGGTTTCCTGTCAACTCCAACCGACCAACTCGTTCCTGTGTTGCTGTTGAGTACCGTGCAAGCAGACGTGGACTTATTTTTAATGTTTCTTGTGATGTATCAATCGGCACATCTCTTGTAAAGAAACTCACCACACCACCTATGGCACCACTTCCATAAAGCATGGAACTTGAACCAAGTAACACTTCGGCTGTATTCAGCATCTCAGGCGCAATGGTTGCTGTATATTGATTTGGACCAGATCTAAATGTTGAGTTATTCAATCGCACCCAGTCTACCTGTATTAAGGTCTGGTAACCAGTTAGACTCCGTAGCATTGGTGATCCTTGTCCAACTGTTGTTTCCTGCGCGATCACCCCAACGACATCTCGAAGTAGATTCGATGCATGTTCTGCGTTGGAACGTGTTAACTGATTTATATTGAGTACACTTATAGCATTGGGTGTGTCAAAGGGATCTTTCTTAGCCCGCGTTGCAGTAACAGTTATCTGCTCTAACTCTACCACTTGTTCGTTATCGTCCTCATGTCCATCAGCGAACACATTTGATGTAAGTCCTATTAAAAGACCTAAACCAAATAC
>VYFM01000209.1 GCA_009842375.1 Candidatus Poribacteria bacterium
GGGTGTGTAAAGTTTATGTCAACAGGTTCGCTCCTGCTCAGACATATCGTAGGGGCGAGGAAACCCCGCCCCTACGCAATAGTGTCAAAAACTTTATACACCCCTAAACAGATTGTATAATTGACAACTATAAACAAATGGATTAAAATACGATTGGTGTTGTAAACCTCATACGAGTAAAATTCATCTGGAAGAACTAATCTAAGGAAACATATATGAGCAAAACAAGAAAAGTTGTGATGAGAAATGATGCAGGTCAAATCTGGACAGAAGAACAGGAAACCCCTGCACCTAAACCGGGGCAACTGCTAATTGAGGTACACGCCTCTATGGTCAGTCCCGGAACAGAACTTGGTGGTATCAAACGGAGACGTGAGAATCCACGTCCTGCAACACAGCAACGCCCCTTTGGATATACGAATGCCGGTGTCGTCATCGGAAAAGAAGGCGATTGCGACGAATTTGAGATCGGCGACAGAGTTGCTGGCATGGGTGGTGGATATGCGTTGCACGCAACTTATGCATGTGTTCCACATAACTTGTGTGCCAAGATACCCGATAACGTCAAGGATGAGGAAGCCGCATCAATACATCTTGCGGCGACAGCACTTCATGCGGTGCAACGTGGACGTATCCGTATCGGTGAAAATGTAGTCGTTGCTGGCTTAGGTATTGTCGGACAACTCGCATCACAGATTGCTAAGATTGCTGGTGCTTACGTGATTGGCTTAGATCAACTGCCATTGCGGTTAGATATCGCAGAAACTGCTGGAATTGATCTCGCAATTAATGTATCTGATACAGATCCGATTCTAATTGTTCAGGAATTCACCAATGGATACGGAATGGATTGTGGTATTATTGCCTTTGGCGGAGACGCAACAAGTGCTTTTCAACAGATTCGCGCGATGCTGAAAACAGCACCTGATACACACAAAATGGGACGTATTGTTATCGTTGGAGGAGCAAGCATTACACACGGTTTCGCAGCAGGACTTGGGAACGTAGATGTCATTAGCGCGGCACGAACTGGACCAGGTTACCACGACGAGGATTATGAACATGGTGCAGATTACCCACCTGTGTTTGTTCCTTGGCCAACACAACGAAACTTAGAGTTAGCATTGAGATTGATGTCTGAGGAGAAAATTAAGGTACATCCTTTAATAACTGATATTGCACCAATTGAACAAGCATCCGAAGCATGCGAAAAGTTGATACAGACCCCAAATGAAGCATTAGGTGTAATTTTTACAATGAAGTAAACCGGTGATTGAAAGATATGGAAATCAGAGCAGCTCGCGAATCAGAATTAGAACAGGTTGTTGAACTTAACTGCATGGCGTTTAACCCAAACCAGCACGAACGATACTGGCAGTATGTCCGAGGAGATAGCAGTTACAGACTATCCCAGACGCGGGTGGTCATTGTAAATGATATGGTAGTCTCTACTTTGCGTGTTTGGGAACGGAGGATAAGAATCGGTGCAAGCCTTGTAACGATGGGTGGTATCGGCGGAGTCTGCACGCATTCAAAATACCGTGGTGTCGGCTATGCATCAGCGTTAATGCGACAGACAATTGACTATCTACAGACAACAAGTTGTGACCTTGGAGTGTTGTTTACAATTATCCCTGAAACGTTTTACCACAGATTCGGGTGGACATCCTTTCCCTTAAGTGGTTTTCAAATAAAGTTCAATCACGCAACATCATCGGAAAGTCAATCAGTTCCGCAGGTGCGTGCATTCAATGTAGAAACCGATTTAGATACTGTCGCTTCAATACACGACCTGGCAAACGCTCAACAGAGCGGAACTGTTTCTCGAACACGCGCTTATTGGGATATGGAACCCTCACGTATACGCGGCATCCTTCCTACGGTTGTAGTACATCGTAATGGTGATATTATCGGATACCTAAACTATCAGATAGATGGAAAATGTGCTGAGGTACTTGAGGTGGGGTATATTCCAGATTACCCTGAAGTTTTAGATACTCTTGTATCACATTTATTGCAAGTTAGTAAAACAGAAGGTGTTGCAGAGATAACAGGTGTATTTTCTCCTCAACATCCATTTGTAGAACGTCTGATTGCCAGATGTAACACTGAACTAACCCACACGACAGATACAGCGATGATGTTGTATGCAGTGAGTTTGCCCGTGCTTTTACGCCGTCTCGTTGTTGGGTGGGAATCGTTAATAGCAGCCTCCGAACAGACATTTCCATCACTTGCCGTGAAATTCCCCACTATCAATAACCAACAAGCAGTCCTGCGATACGATGGCAACGGCACAATACAGGTCATAAATGATACCTCAAATTCAGTGGATTTGGATTTCAACGAGGAAGAATTCTGGCAACTTCTTTTCGGTGAAATTAGTTGGGATCAGGTCAATTTGGATACACCTGTTTCTAATGAGATCTCGGAGTTCTTAGCGATACTGTTTCCAAAATGTGATGTAATTTTTTGGTATCCTGATAGGTATTAAAGTGATTGAAAATATGAATAAAGCAAAGCATGAATCTCAAAGGCAAGGCACACAGACAAGTGCTTTTGGAACACAAGGAAGAATAAACCACGACTCCAGTGAATTCTATAAGGGAAAACTTTACGCTGATCAAGTGCCTCCTGAACCAGAAACATGGATAGAAAACCCAATTCCGCCCGAAAACCTTGACCAACTCTATTGTGCTTCAAGTGAAAAAATGTCAGAGATTCCAGATTCCAGTATACATCTCATGGTTACTTCCCCTCCCTACAATGCGAAAAAGGAATACGATGATGACCTGTCCTTGGAAGAGTATAGAGAACTCCTGCGTGCAGTGTTTGCCGAAACCTACAACAAGTTGGTCACTGGTGGTAGGACGTGTATAAATATTGCCAATTTAGGTCGGAAACCGTATATTCCACTGCATAGCCACATCATAGAGGATATGTTGGAAATAGGTTATTATATGCGTGGAGAAATAATCTGGGACAAAGCCGCAAGTGCAGGGAGTTCTACGGCATGGGGAAGTTGGTTATCAGCTGCGAATCCTGTACTGAGGGATGTTCACGAGTATATCCTTGTTTTTTCAAAAGGATCTTTCTCTCGGAAACGCAACGGTAAAGAAAATACAATTTGTAAAGAGGATTTTTTAGAGTGGACAAAAAGTGTATGGACATTTCCCTCTGTACCCGCAAAACGGATTGGACATCCTGCGCCGTTCCCTGAAGAACTTCCACACCGATTGATTCAATTATATACCTTCGTCGGTGATGTCGTTTTAGATCCATTTTGTGGTAGCGGAACAACCTGTTTGAGTGCTATAAAATCAGATAGACACTATATCGGATACGACATTGAGGAGAAATATATTGATCTGGCAAATGATCGGATAAACCAGTATACCAATCAGATTCCATTACCGATATAGGTTACCTTATTGTTTGTGCTATATTCTAACCAAACTAC
>VYFM01000660.1 GCA_009842375.1 Candidatus Poribacteria bacterium
GCCTCCTCCTCCTCCACCGCCTCCGCCGCCGCCTCCGGCTGCGGTCATTACGGCGGACGCGGACGGCTCCGTGGACGAGAACGCCGATGGCGGAACGGTCACTTCAGTGGCCACCGAAAACGCCACGTCGGTAACCGTGGACGACGATCGCTTCGAGGTCGCCGACGGCAACCTCAAGCTCAAGGCCGGCACCATGCTGGACTTCGAGTCCGACACCTCTCCGATCGATGTCACCATCACCGCCAGCGGCGATGGCGCAGGCGCCACCCACACGGTCAGCGTCTCCATCAACGACGTCAACGAGGCGCCGTCGATTTCGGTTGCGGACGGGACTACGCCCGACGGCGTGGCTGCGGCTTCAACCATCGACGAGAACGCCGCAGGCGTGCCGGTGGGCGAGATCATGCTCAGCGACCCGGATGCGGGCGACACGCACACCCTGTCGGTGGACGACGACCGCTTCGAGACCTCGCAGGACGCTGAAGGCGGCTGGTGGCTGAAGCTCAAGGACGGCATGAGCCTGGATCACGAGGAAGCCGGAAGCGTCATGGTCACGGTGACCGTGACCGACGCCGGCGGCCTTTCCGCCTCCACCGACGTGACCGTCACGGTCAACAACGTGGACGAGGCTCCGAGCGCCCCGCAGGTGCGCGGCGACCTGTTCGACGTGGACGAGAACGCCGGTGGCGTCGCGATTACCTCCTTGAGCGACAGCACCGATCCCGAGGGTGACGCGGTCACCTACGCGGTGGATGACGATCGCTTTGAGATCACCGCCGGCCTGGTGCTGCGTGTCAAGGATGACGCGGTCCTGGACCATGAGGCGGGCGGTTCGGTGGACATCATGCTGACCGCGATGGACCCGGCCGGCAACGTATCCGATGCGACCGTGGTGACCATTACGATCAACGACGTCAACGAGGCTCCGTCGGTTTCGGTTGCCGACGGCGCCGTGGACGAGAATGACGCGGGCGCGTCGGTTGGCGCGGTTACGGGCACCGACGAGGACGGCGACACGCTCGCCTATACGGTGAGCGGCGGCGGCGACCGCTTCGAAGTCGTCGGCGGCATGCTGAAGCTCCAGGACGGCATGAGCCTGAACCATGAGACGGCAGATTCCGTCACCGTCACGGTCACCGCGACCGATCCGGACGGCCTTTCGGCCAGCACCGATGTGGTGACCGTAACGGTCAATGACGTGAACGAGTCGTTCATGCTTGAGGTTGCGGACGGCGCAGTGGACGAGAACGCCGCGGGCGCGACGGTCGGTTCGGTTGCCGTGAGCGGCGATCCGGACGACGGCGACACGCACACCTTTGCGGTGAGCGGCGGCGGCGACCGCTTTGAGGTCGCCGACGGCATGCTCAAGCTCAAGGACGACGCGATGCTGAATCACGAGGCGGAAGAATCCGTCACGGTCACGGTCACCGCGACGGATTCGGGCGGCAATTCGGTGTCGGAAGACGTGATGGTTACCGTCAACGACGTCAACGAAGATCCGTCGTTCGCGCAGTCCTCGTATGCCTTCAATCTGAGCGAGAACGAGGACGGCAGCACCACCGCGGTGTCTTTGGGCATGGTGTCGGCGACCGATGAGGATGCGGCCGACACGCATACGTTCTCGATTACGGGAGGCAACGGCGACGGGCTGTTCGCGATCGATTCCGCCACCGGCGAGATCAGCTATGTGGGCACGGGCGAGGATTACCGTTCTTCGGTGACCGGTCCTTCCCATACGTTGACCGTGGAGGTCAGCGACGGCACGTCCAGTGACGAGGCCACGGTGGCCATCACGATCCTGAACGCGAACGATGCGCCCGAGTTCGGCGCATCCAGTTACGCGTTCGACCTGGCCGAGAACGCCGATGGCAGCACCACCGCGGTTGACGTGGGCATGGTGTCGGCAAGCGACTCAGACGAAGGCGACTCGGTCACCTACTCCATCACGGCCGGCAATGACGACGGCCTGTTCGCGATCGATTCCGCCAGCGGCGCGATCACCTACGTGGGCAGCGGCGAGGATGCGGAGACCACCGCCAGTCACGCGCTGACGGTCAGCGCCAGCGACGGCAGCGCAATGTCCGAGGCCATGGTGACGGTCAACGTGACCAACGCCAACGACAGCGCGCCGATGTTCGGCGAGGACAGCTACGCGTTCGACTTGGTCGAGAACGCCGACGGCAGCGCCACCGCGGTTGCGGTGGGCATGGTGTCGGCGACCGATTCGGATGGCGACACGCTCGAGTATTCCATCTCCGGCGGCAACGACGACGGTCTGTTTGCGATCGATTCCGCCAGCGGTGCGATCACGTACGTGGGCATGGGCGAGAACTACGAGTCCGACACCAAGAGCCATGAACTGATGGTCGAGGCCAGCGACGGCAGCGACAGCGCAAGCGCAACCGTGGCCGTGAGCGTCACGGACGTGAACGACGCCCCGAGCGCCGACGCGGAGATGATGGTCGACACGCTGGCCCTGGTGAGCGGCGAGGCGGGCAGCATGGAAGTGGACCTGGCCGCCCTGTTCTCCGATGAGGACGGCGACTCCCTTACCTTCAGTCTGGCCGATGCGCCGGACTGGCTGAGCCTTTCGGTGACCCGGAGCGGCGATGCGGTAACCGGCAGTATTGACGGCACGCCGCCGGCCGATGGCGACGATATGGATCCTGCGATGGTGAAGATCGTGGCCACGGACCCCGACGGCGCCACCGGCGAAGCCTCCTTCTACCTGGTGGTGGATGCGGCGAACGCCGCTCCCAGCTCGGTGACGCTGAAGGAGACGAAAAACGGCGTAACCAGTGTGGTTACGGCGGTGACCGTCGGCGAGAACACCATGGGCGCCGGGTTCGGCATGTTGGAAGTGGAGGACGTCGATCACGAGATGCACCCGCACGGCCAGCACACGTTCACGTTCATGATCAATGGCGCGGCCACCGACAAGTTTGAAGTGGCCGACGGCATGCTCAAGCTCAAGGACGATATGTACCTGAACCATGAGGATTACACGAACGGCACGTTCACGCTCACCGTCACGGCGACGGACGGGGGCGAAGTGTCCTCCAGGCCGCTGGAGATCGACGTCACCGTCACGGATGCCGCCGATGGCCCGGTCGCCGGCAAGATCGGCGACTGGTGGGTCGTCGTGGATGACCGGCTGGACGCCGAAGACGCGGGTGAGGGCGAATGGCTAAGCTTTGGCCTGGATACCAGCGGCGACGACGCGGCGTTCACGGACCCGGACGGCAGCAAGCTGAGCTACTCCATCTCCGTGACGGATGACTCCGACGGCAGCGCCGTGGACTGGCTGCAGATCAACGCCAACACCGGCGCGATGACCAACGTCGAGGGCAAGGTGCCTGACGCCGGCGTTTACACGGTCATGGTGACCGCGAGCGACGGCGACAGTTCGACGGAGGATGCCTCAGCCAGCTTCAAGCTGGCCGTGGC
>VYFM01000455.1 GCA_009842375.1 Candidatus Poribacteria bacterium
CATTTATATAACGGGCAATTGTCTCAATCTCTTCTTCTTCAAGATAGAGTCCAATGTCAATCATACGATTTATGATCTCAACTGTTTCCTCTTTTGATGTAGGCGGATAATCTATTACGTCTTCAAAAGGGTGGCATTGTGAGCATTTATTCTCAAATAATGCTTTTGCCTCAGTTTCATTGTAACTAACCACAGTTCCAACATTTACCGGACCATCCTCCATTACAGTAGATGCAATTTCAATAGCAGCTTTTGCTTCATCTGTCCGCATTTTCTCTTGTCGTTGTTGTTTTACTGCGTTCTTGATGTCGGGTGTAATTGCAATTAGATATGTTGATACACTCCACTCCTCTTGTTCGGTAATCGGTTCACCAATAACCGGTTTTATCGCCATGCGATGAACTAAGCGAACCCAATCCGGTGGTGTACGTGGTTTAGCAAGAATTGTACGTAAATCATGACAGACAACACATTTACGTTGTAAAACATGTTGTCCTTCTCGTAATTTTCGTTTTGAAGCGAGTTGATCAAGTGGTGCTTCCGTCGGTAACTCTGCAGTATCTAACAACTTGCGTGTCCTCGCGATCCCTTCCTCACTAAATGCACGTGTTTGAGAACTTAGGATAGTTTCATGAAATGAGAATGGCACAGATAACCCAATCAGAAGATAAGTGCATATCAGTAAAGATACTCCGATATAAGGCATTGATTCCTCAAAATGTCGAAAAAACCGAAGGATAGCTACCTTCACCAAAATCAGCACACCGATGGTAATTCCGAGCATTAAATGTGCAACAGTACGCGGAGGTAATTCAATCTGATAACTCCATAAACGTGGTACCATGTGCCACATCATAAAGATATAGAGCAATGCATACGCATAACCGAGACATCTATGCAAAACCGTCAATGATCGCGGTGCCTCACTCTTATGTGTTTCCTTGTTAAAAGGGTACCCCCATAGTTTAAACATCAAGAAAACTGAAGCGTTTGCTAAACCCAAAAAAATCAGTCCAAAAATAGCACTTGTTGAAGATGACATCATTGTGTTCCTTATAGTAAAATTGATTGTAGGAGTGAACTCCAATTCTCGACTACCATTATGTTTGGTCGCGTTTCAAAGATTACTCCTACAGAATTGTAAAACCTACCGTTTCATATTACGCATCCAACATCGGACGATTTAATCGGGAATGATATGGAGGTTCCATGACTGCCCGTTGTCGTTCATTTGCCCATTCAGGTATCTCATAAGCAGGAACATAAGCCATATTACCTGCAGTGTAACGTGTCAAAATTGAACGTCTCGGATGGTCTGCTGTCCATGGAAGCGTTCCATGTGTTGTAGCTTCAGTGAATATAATTACATCACCTGCATTGCAAACGAGTTGACAAATGTGTTCTTGGTGTTTCTGGAAAAGACGCATCTCTTGTGGGCACGGAAAATTGCTCTTATGACTTCCCGGTATCACAATAAGTCCACCAGCACCGGGTGGTACATCAGTGAGTTGAAAAGTTACCACAGTCAAACCGTTATGCATTCTACCGTCCCGAAAAATGTAGTATTGATTCGGATCAAACCCAGGACCGGATGATCCGTGAAAAATAAAACCTTCCGCACCTTTATCCATAGACAGTAGGAACATCTGATGATCCATTCGGAACCCTTTACCCAAAATGACATTAAGGTACGGAACAAGTGTTGGATGTGCAAGCATGTGGCGGAATGGATTACACCACGGTTCCTCCCATCCGAGCATCCCACCGAGTTCCCCTCTGCCCTGTTCTCCCTTCAATTCCTCTGACCCACCATCAAGTGTCTGTTCACGTGGACGCAAACGCATCTGTTCACTATGTTTATCTATTGCCTCGTTTGCTAATGCTACCTCTTCAGGTGTCAATACATCTTTTATGATAAGATAACCGTTCAGATCAAATAGATATTTCTCATCAGCATTCATCTCAAACTCCTCTGATTTTGAAAATGTTTTCTGTTTGTCTTTTCGCTACAATATTATGACTTATACGGCATAAGCAACTGACCCATCCTCCCGTAACGGTGTTGAGCCAGTATTCATGGGACGAAACGGTGTCTCCTCTATGAGACTATCATCAAGTTCAACACCTAATCCGGGAACTTCCGGTATTGGAATGTACCCACCTTCACGTTGATATGCAACTTTGTAGACAACAAAAGCATCTGATTCATCACCTTTGGTATATTCCTGTGTTACAAAGTTTGGGATACTTGTATCTAAATGTAGTGATGCTGCTGTAATCAGTGGACCCAAAAAGTTGTGCGTCACAACCGCACTATGATACGATTCTGCAATTGCGGCAATTTTCTTACAGTGTGTCAATCCGCCTGCTAAACCGACATCAGGACGGACATATTGTGGTCCACCCACTTCCAAGAGTTCACGAAACTCCCAGATGCTTACATTGCGTTCACCTAAAGCGAGAGGAGTTGTCATCCGCTTTGCTAATTCGGCTTGTGTTGTAATCGTATCTATCTGGATTGGGTCTTCAATGAAATATAGATTGAAGGGGGCTAATGCAGACTCTAACACAATACTGTTCATCGGTGTCAGTTTCCGATGTACTTCAACAATAAGGTCAAGATCAGGTCCACCACCTTCTCGCGCTGCAGCAACAATATCTCTTGCAGTATTTACTAAACGATCTAATGCCATATCCTGAAAATTTCCAACCAACGGATCAAACTTGAGTGCGGTAAAACCCTCTGCAACAGCAGCTTTTGCAGCATCAAACATCGTTTCTGGGGTGCTACCACCGCCAAGTAGATGTAAACGAATTTTATCCCGGCAGTTTCCACCCAACAATTCCCAAACAGGCACATTGAAATGTTTCCCTTTGATATCCCACAGTGCAATGTCTACTGCACTTATAGCTCCGCTCAGGGCGGTACCTTTAAATGGACCCATTCTGTAAAGATATTGCCAATGATGTTCAATCCGCAATGGGTTCTGTCCAATGAGATATTTCTCAAAGGTATTGACAATCTTATCTACCGCTTCTGGATATCCCCAGCATGCTGTCTGTCCAACACCACTTAAACCCGTATCTGTCCAAATCCGAACCACATATCCATTTCCGATAAAAAACGACTCAATTTTATCAATCTTCATATAATCCTCCAACTAAGAAGTGGACTTTCTACACTTGAACGTATTTTAGCATAAGGTGTTGACATTTGACAATAGGACAACGGTAACGATCAAGGTTATTTAGTTTTATAAATTTTTAGTTTACGAGTTTTACTAATAGTTAGGATTGCATCCTTGCAAAGTAGTAGGCATACTCCGTGTGCCGTAAATATCTCTCAGGTGGACGGCACACACCAAATCAACGGTATGAATGGCGTTTAGGCATTCCCCAGAGTGTGCGTTCTACTTTATCGAGTTCCCCAGTAATACCTT
>VYFM01000102.1 GCA_009842375.1 Candidatus Poribacteria bacterium
GTGCCTGTCCTCATTATATTTTATCGGCAAAATCAATTGATGCTAAAGTCTATTTAGATTTATGATCTTCAACGGGTTTGAAGACGAGACCACAGCTGCTGCAACGGTAACCGCTTTCTGGCTTGGACTCCACAACAGGAAAAAGCATGCCGCAACAGGTTGGACAAGGTTCGTCAATTTCCATTTCTGCCTGTTCCATGTCACCTAAACGATTTTCAAATTCTACAAGCATGTTTTAGTATCTCCTTAGGGTTGTATCTATCTCTATTGCCCACTGGTCAATGCCTCCAGTAAGGTTTTTTGTGTCTGTAAACCCATTTTTTTGAAGGTATGCAGTTGCATATAGACTACGTTGTCCGTGATGACAGTAGACAACAATCTCTTGATCTGTTGGAAATTTATCAAGGTGTTGCGGTAGTGTATTGAGAGGTATAAGTTTTGCTCCTTCAAGATGCACAATATCGTATTCATATTGTTCACGGACATCCAGCAATAGCATATTCTCATTTTGGTCTAATTTCTGCTTTAATTCTTGCGTAGATATTTCAGGGAGTGATTGTTTCGACTGCATTACTCAGTTTCTTCCTCGTTTTGTATAGGCGGTAGCGGTGCACACTTCGGACACTGACATATCTCACGCAAAATTTCAAATGGATAGATGCCAGTATTGTGTCCATCGTCCCAACTGAATTGGAGTGCGTAACGACCCACTAACTGAATATCCAGCGGTTGAATATCATCAGAAACATCTATCCTATCTATATCCCCATCACCTTGCGGAGAAAATAGTGAATGAACATCCTTACCTTCATGCCTGATGATTGCACATTCAGCACAAGGACACATCTGTCTGAGATAACTATATGGAAACCAACTTTCATGGCCATCCTTCCATTCGATTTGGAAGGATTTGTCATGTTTTTTGAGAAGTTTCGGTTGAGTGAGTAGGTTCATGAGATTGTGATATATAGGGTGTAGCTATACTTTTAGAAGATACCGAGTTCGTCTCTTGCCTCTTCGCTCATCATTTCAGGGGTCCAACGCGGTGTCCAAACGACACTGACATTAACCTCTTCAACACCCTCCATTTGTTGCGTAACGTGCTGTGTCCCGTTTACAATCTGTCCACCAGCAGGACATCCGGGGCTTGTTAAGGTCATTGTAATGTCAACAGTCGTGTCGTCAATCTCAACTTCGTAGATGAGTCCCATATCAACGATGTTAATACCGATTTCAGGATCTATTATTTCTTTGATAGCTTCAAATACAGATTCTTCTGTTACCATTTATGTTTCCTCCTACAGTAGACTATAGTATTCTATTCTAATGAAGTAGTGTAGTTAATCTATGCTAACAAATATTTCGTCGTCTTCAATTTTGATAGGGAAACATTCGATGTCTTCAACGGCAGGCATACAGAGTGCTTTGCCAGTTTTGACACAAAAACGTGCTCCGTGGCGAGGGCACTCTATCTCATCTCCATCCAAAAAACCTTCCCCTAAAGGTCCGCCATCATGTGTGCAAACATCCTCCATGGCGTAAAATTCACCTTCTACGTTAAAGAGTAGCACGGGAACGAAATCTACTTCAACTAATTTTTTCGTGCCGAGTGGCACTTCATCAACTTTCGCAATTTTATAGAATTCTGCCATCTGTTCCTTTCCTACTCATCTTCTTCCCCTGGCCATCCTTTGATACCGTAAGCACCAGCCTTGAGAACTTTGAGAGCCAATAAAGCACATTTTACACGTACTGGTCCTAACGGAATGCCAATCATATCCATAATATCGTCTCTTGTGAGTTGCTTAACTTCTTCAAGAGATTTTCCTTGTATCTTCTCTGTGAGCATGGAAGCAGCAGCCAGACTAATAGTACATCCATGTCCACAGAATCTTACCTCTTTAATAGTATCATCCTCCACAAGCAGGTCCATCCGAATCTTATCTCCACATAATGGATTATCTTCTTCATGGGAAATATCAGGGTTCGGTAATGTCCCATAATTGCTTGGATTTTCGTAGTGGTCAAGTAGTTCTTCTTGATATATGTTCATTTATTTCTCCGAATCATAAGTTCCTGGGTCTTTCGTAGACCCTCACATAAGCGATCTATATCATCTATCGTGTTGTAAAGATAAAAACTGGCACGGGCAGTAGCAATGACTCCTAATTTTTTCATCAATGGTTGTGCACAGTGGTGTCCTGCGCGTATTGCGACATCATAGGTATCCAAAAACCCTGCTATATCATGCGGGTGGATACCATCTATATAAAACGAGATAACTCCAGCTTTCTGATGTGGCTCTGGACCATAAATTGTAATACCTTCTATATCCTGTAGTAGAGAATGTGCGTATTTTAGGAGTTCTTGTTCGTGCACATGAATTGATGCTAATCCTGCCTGCGTAATATAATCTACCGCACTGCCAAGTCCAATTGCTTCAGCAATGCTTGGAGTCCCTGCCTCAAATTTTGCTGGCACGTCAGCATAAGTAGAGATGTCACGTTCAACAGAACGAATCATTGATCCACCGCCAAGAAAAGGTGGCATCTCCTCAAGCAGTTCCATTTTCCCATATAGTACACCAACACCCGTAGGACCACACATTTTATGTCCAGAAAATGCAAGAAAATCGCAATCCAATTGTTGAACGTCAACATGAAAATGCGGCACAGATTGTGCTGCATCTACTATCACTTTGGCACCAACAGTATGTGCAGCATCAATAACAGACTGAATCGGGTTAATTGTGCCAAGAACGTTAGAAACATGTGTAATTGCGACCAATTTGGTTTTTTCGGAAAGCAAATCCTGCAGTTGTGTAAAGTCAAGTAATCCACGATCCGTTATCTCAAGAAATCGGAGTGTTGCACCAGTACGTTGTGCAAGCATCTGCCAAGGAACAAGATTGCTATGGTGTTCAAGATCGGTGAGAATAATCTCATCTCCTTGATGAATATTCATATTACCCCAACTGTATGCGACAAGATTGATAGACTCCGTTGCATTCCGTGTAAAGACAACTTGACTTGAATGAGGTGTATTGATTAGTTGTGCGACTTTCTTCCGTGCTTTTTCGTATTGGTCTGTTGCTTCTTCTGAAATCTTATATATTCCACGGTGGATATTGGAACGATAGGTATCATAATAGGCATCCATCGCTTCAACGACTGGACGTGGTGTTTGAGTTGACGCAGCATTATCAAGAAATGCTAACGGTGGCGTATCTGAGAAGATTGGAAAATCTTCTCGAATGGCTTTGACATCAAGTGGACGATAGTCGGAAGTTTGCATTGTAGTTCAACCTATAATATTTTGTCCAATCAAAGTTTTTTTGATCAGAGCACTATCCTGTATATGTATCAGTATAACAAAAGTGAAAATATAAAAAGCTATAACTTCCATTCTCAAGATTTATCAACTATATCAACCTCCAGTTG
>VYFM01000473.1 GCA_009842375.1 Candidatus Poribacteria bacterium
GGATTTGAACACAGCCAAAATATAGATTATATCCCTTAAATTGACACCTATGGGTTATGCCTACAAAACCCAACACTTTCAGGATTTTGTCGGGTTTCGCTATCGCACTACTCAACGGATCGTAGTACAGCCAACAATGCAAACACACCTACAACATTTGTATTTCTAACACAAATTTTGCATGATATCTTACAAAATATGCGTTCTATACCAATTTGTAGCGAGCCCAGAAATTACAGAATCCTATAACGGTGTGGGTTTGTGTGTTTGGTATAAAAGTTGCTCCTAACTTGTAATCTGAGCAGGTCTTAGTTATAGTGAATTATAGATTTAAATGAACATATTCAAAGGAATTGCTACGTTTGTAACGCGCAATTCCTTTCGTCTCCTAATTATGGAATGTCTAATTATTTCAAAATTTACTATAATTCTTTAAAAATATACAGTGATCGGAAATACGTTCTGTGGCACGGACATTACGTTCATATCAATACTCCGTAGCGCGCATCTGTTACTATCTCCCTAACCTTCCCAAACCAAATATATTAGCAACAATACAAGGTCCACATCCTGTTGTCTATTTCGGTAGACCGATGTTGCATGGATTTTCATATAGCAATCTGATCATGAAAAGTCCGAATAAATTTGTTTTCTACGAAAAGTGGTTTGACATATCTTCCATAGCAAAGTATAATAGCACGATGAATTCCAGATTCCATCTTGTTAAATGTGCCAAATAGAGATATACAACTTACTTGTATAAAATACACCCAAGGACCTATGTGTTTATGTTAGCAGAGGAAAAAATACAGTTTCTACAAACAACCGAACTTTTCGCTGAACTCTCAAAAGCAGATTTAGAACCAATTAGCGATATTGCACACGAGGTAGTTTTCGTCGCGGATCATACTATTTTTGAGGAGGGCGCAGAAGGTGATTCTCTATACCTGCTTGTTGATGGTGAAATTAGCATCATAAAGGCGGATACAGAGGTATTATCATTTCAACAGAAAGGTTATTGTTTCGGTGAGGTTGCACTGATTGACGATAAACCGAGAAGTGCCACAATTAAGACTGTTACACCGACACGTCTCCTACGCATAACTCGAAACGAATTCTACCACGCAATGGCGCGTGAGCCTTTGATCGGTAGAGGAATGTTTAGAGTCCTGAATAATAAAATACGACACGATCTTGAAGTTCAGATGAGTGCTATCCGCAAAGAGGTGGCACAAGAAGAGTCTATGCGACTTGCCGCTGAAGTACAGCAATCAATCCTACCGAATGAAGAAATTAAGCATCCGTGTATCGCATCCGCAGGATATTGCCAACCAACAAACAGTGTCGGTGGGGATTATTACGATTACCTATATCTACCAAACAAACAGGTTGGGATTTTCATCGGGGATGTAATGGGACACGGAGTTCATTCCGCTATGCTCGCAGCAATGACAAAAAGCGGCATCCAGACACAAATAAGGTTTGATGCATCAGTACCAGAGGTAATGCAGGCTGTCAAACGTGTCACCGAAGAGGATGCACAAACCTTTATTTATATGACATGCTGTTATGTAATTATCCATCAAGACAATCGAATTGAGTTTGCCAATGCAGGACATCCAGCAATGCTTCATTATCGTAAGAGTAAAAGGGAATTTATTGAGTTGGAATCGCAATTTGCGCCAGTAGGAATCGCGTTACCTGATCAAGATCCGGTGATACACTACCACAGCACGGAAACGACATGGGAACCCGATGACCTGCTTGTGCTTTATTCAGATGGGATCACAGAGACCTTTAATGCAGATGCTGAGATGTATGGACTTGAAAGGTTCAAAAAACTGTTATATGAAAAACGGCACTTGTCCCCTATTGAAATTCGGAAGGCGATTCTCACTGACCTTGAAACGTATCAACAAGGTGAAAGCATACATGATGATATTACTTTAGTAGTGGCAAAATTTCTTTAGTGTGTTAGGGGTTAGTTTGTTGCATCACCCTTCTCCTGTTGCAACTTATTGACTGCATAATGGATAATGTTTTCCATAAGCAATTTATTATTATTTACCGTGAATTGGCTATCGTTGCGAAGGCTGGTAATAATGTAAAGTCCTTTTCCATGTTTACGTGCCCCTATAACAAGTTCGTTGCGTTCTTTAGTAGTTGCAAATACCTCATCGCTCTGCTCCCAATCCACCCAGGCATCGTCAACATAAATAGTACCAGATTGAATACGGTTAGGTGTCGTGAAAAGAGGTTCTGACTTACCAGTAACTACAAAATATCTATCAGGAGGACTTTCAACACCTGTCAAATTGCCTTGTAACCATCCGACCGCACATGGTTTTGTTGGAGTACTGTCCTGACCGGAAACGACAACGATACCGCCATTTTTGACGAATTCTTTGATTTTATTCTCAGTGACGTTGGTAAATAGATTTCGACCGAAGTTTGATATTTCTTCATATCCGATCCATAAAATATCGGCATCTTTTAAATTTGGCAAAGCACGTAATTTGGTAGATTCATAAGCCACTGGACGTTTACCAACCTTTTTCACTTTACGTAATGCTTGGTATTCGTAGGTCATTGAGTTAGTGTGGACATAAGTTTGGCTCCATGTTGCTTCTGTGCTGTTTCCAGATAAAACAAGGACTTTTGCTGCATTCTTTGCTGCGAGAACCCACATCTTACCATCTATTATATCGCGAACAACTTTTTGAAACGTTCCTGTTTTGCCGTCAAAAGTACGTGTCATCATCGGGTCAATGTGTGTGAAACTCCACCATGAATCGCCGCCACTGTTAAAACGATTACGTCTACCTGAGTAAGACCGCATTTGAAACCAAGTGTTATCAATGAAGCACATACTATCAATGCCATAATGCTGACGATAGAACACAATTATCGGCATGCCTTCTTTTAGCAGACGAACCATCTTTTGCGGGGAAGTGCCTTGTTTATATTGCCCTGTGGCAAAGTTCATTTTTATCTCTTTTAGATGGCTTTTACCCTTTACGTCTTCTTCAACTTTAATGACTGCCTGTAACCTGCGAACATTGACAGATTCGACTTCACCGAAAACAATATTGGTACAGGCATCAATTACTTCGCGAATTGTATACTCCCGTTCAATGAAGCCAAACGATGATGATGGAACAAAGAAGCCGATTAGAAATAGCGAAACAATAAACGTTATAAGGACACGTGTCAAACGCATTAGATAGCCTCCGCTGGTAGGTACTGGATTTTATTTAAAATAATATCATAGAATATTCAAATTGACAACAATTATGTTAATATTGGTGGAAGCATCTGTCATCAAATACCATGCGCGTTTTTCGGTGTTGATATAGGGATTCTAACAATAACCTTGTAGGTCTGAGCGATCGTAACTACCACCCAGATGGGAACTCAATGAAATATATGTGTCGGAGGTC
>VYFM01000123.1 GCA_009842375.1 Candidatus Poribacteria bacterium
TATTATTGAATTGTGAAAATAACGCAAGAAAAACCTAAAACTGAATAACCCTGCGATAAACCCAATAACTTGACACACATCCTTACTTGCGTTAAAATTACATCTGAAAAACACAATGATAAAAAGAGGATTTTGATGAAAACAAGAATAGAAAAAGATAGTTTAGGTGAAGTAGCTGTCCCAGAGAACGCATACTGGGGTGCACAAACTCAGCGCGCATACATCAACTTTGACATCGGAGACGAACATTTTCCACCAACGTTCATTCACGCACTTGCCATTATTAAGCATGCTGCAGCGACAGTAAACGCCAAACTCGGTGGGATTACTTCGGATATTGCAGACCTTATCTGTCGCGCTGCAGATGAAGTCGCAGATGGAAAACTCGCAGACCAGTTCCCCCTACGAATCTGGCAAACAGGCAGCGGTACACAGACACACATGAACATCAATGAAGTCATCGCAAACCGAGCAAATGAACTGACAGGGAAAGGATTTGGAATGAAATCCCCTGTGCATCCGAATGACCATGTGAACCGCTCGCAATCAACAAACGATGTTTTTCCAACTGCCATACACATAGCAGTTGTAACACAATGTGTTGAAAGACTTTTACCCGCAGCTGCTGCTTTACAAAATGCATTAGAGGAAAAATCACACGAATTTTCAGATATTGTAAAGACAGGTCGCACACACTTGATGGACGCAACACCACTGACGTTAGGTCAAGTATTTGGAGGATATGCACATCAGGTGGCATATGCACAAGAGGCAATTCAGAACACTTTAACACATCTCTACGAACTCCCAATTGGTGGAACAGCAGTAGGAACAGGGCTGAACACACACCCAGATTATGCCGATGCAGTAGCGTCCCGCATTGCAGAACACACAGGACACCCTTTTGTAAGCGCGCCAAATAAGTTTGAAGCAATGGGAGGACGAGATGCACTCGTATCCGCAAGTGGGGCACTCAAACGTTTCGCTTGTGCATTGTATAAAATCGCTAACGATATCCGTTTATTAGGAAGTGGTCCCCGTTGTGGAATAGGTGAGTTAATTCTTCCAGAGAACGAACCGGGAAGTTCCATCATGCCCGGAAAAGTCAATCCGACACAGTGTGAGGCAATGACAATGGTTTGTGCACAAGTAATTGGGAACGATACAACCATATCCTTAGCAGGGAGTGCGGGCAACTTTGAACTCAATGTGTTTATGCCCGTGATTGCCTTCAACAGCCTGCAATCTATTAGACTATTATCAGATGCATGCGATGCATTTCGCCAGCATTGTGTCGTCGGTATAAAAGCAAACACAACTGCAATCGCTGGATATTTAGAAGCATCGTTGATGTTAGTGACAGCCCTTACACCAAAGATAGGTTACGATGCTGCAGCAAAACTCGCACAGAAAGCACATCGGGAAGGATCTACCCTACGTGAAGTAGCAGTTGAAGAGGGTGTGTTAACACCAGAAGAATTCGATTCGCTTGTTGTGCCAGGCAATATGGTATCACCAAATCTTTAGGTGTCGGTTAGGTTCCATTGATTAATCTTTGAAAACAGTTTAGAAAAATGTGGTATGATATGAACATCAATGTCCAAAAGGAGGTATGAGAAATGAACCAACACGATTATAACATGACCGATTCAGAGATTAACTTCTTCAAAACTTTCGGTTATCTCAGTTTTCCGCAACTAATGGCAGACCGAATTGAAGCAATTCAGGATGCATTTGAAACCGTCTGGGCAGAACGCGGAGGCGGACACAACGGCAAACCGCACGAAGGCACAGCACGTTCCTGCATCGTGCCATTCATTGATCAGAGTGAGGAGTTGTCATCGCTACTTGATGACCCGCGTATCCTCGTAATTGCAAAAACGTTACTCGGAGACGATTTCAACTACATGGGAAGCGATGGCAATTTCTATGTCGGTGATACAGGATGGCATTCAGATGGTGGACATCGCTTAGAAGATCCAATGCACATCAAGATTGCATTCTACTTAGATCCACTAACACGCGACACTGGAGCACTTCGCGTTATTCCGGGCAGCCATCTATTCGGGGATAACTATGCAGACGGTTTGAGTCAACAGGTAGGAAAAAGCCAAGAAATGTGGGAAATACATGGAAAAGATGTACCTGCAGTCGTCTTTGAAACAACACCCGGCGACCTCGTGCTGTTCAACCACAACACCAAACATGCAGCTTACGGTGGTGGCACGCGCAGACGAATGTTCACCATGAATCTTTGCCAACGCTATCCAGACGAGAAAATAGACGCACTCCAAGCATACATTGCAGGTTCTGCAAGATTCTGGATTGATCGAAAATATGGTGAGAAAATGGTGAACACAGCAACTCCAGAACGGGAGATACACCTTGAACAGGTCAGATCAAATGATGGACATCTCGCAGAGTTGTCACGGCAAGCACAGGAAAGGATGAGCGAACCATCACGCGGATGATGCTTGCTGCCACGCTTGCTTTACAAATGTGATTGCTTCTTCAAAACCGCTCTGTCCTTGGCGACTCGCTTCCTCTATGCTAAGCCAACCGTCGTAGTTGGCTTGTTGCATACGGGAAAAGATTTGTGGAATAGGAGACGCACCTGTACCAATACGCACAGGTTCAAATTTCCCTGCTTCACGCATATCAAAAACATGTAGTACCACAACGCGCTCAATCACTTTATCCAACAAACCCAGCACATCCTCTTTTAGCACAAGAGGGTTTGCTGTGTCAAAGCACACACCGAGCGGTGTATCAGAAAGTGCATCAAGAATTTCTAAAAATATCTCCGATGGTTGAGAGAAATCCCAATACTCCCATGGTGCACCTATAGTATGGTTTTCATAAGCAAGCGTGATACCATGCTTTTCTGCTTCATCAAGGGTATACCGAAACCCGTCCGTAACCCATTGCACTCCATCTGCGCGTTCTATACCGGGATGATTTTGTCCTGCCGTTACCCGAACAAATTTTGCCCCCAAATCCTTCGCTAATACAATATCCAATTTCAGGTTCGTTAGTTCTTGTTTTCGCTGTGTTTCATCAGGATGTGTAAAGTCAGAATAACATGCAATCATACACGCTTCTATACTGTTGTCTGCAAGGGCGGTACGAATGAGGTTCACCGTTTTTGCATCTCGCTGTGGAAAGAACTTGATGCTAAAATCAACTGCATCAAGACCCAATTCTGCAGCAAATCGAATCCAATCGGCAACAGTACTATTTCCACTAAAAATGTCATCATAAAGAGAAACAGGTAGGCAACTAAGTTTCATTGTTTTTCGTTACGCTATTTTTCATCGTTCTTGTAGATCCGGAAACATCCCGCACGACCATTTCTACAATCTAATATTTTATTATCATAAACGAATCGTATTATAATGGAGAATCTTAAGCTTAGCAAGTTTTATTCTGTTGAATAT
>VYFM01000658.1 GCA_009842375.1 Candidatus Poribacteria bacterium
TCGGTTTAGGTCCTACAGACCAAAAGTGTGCATATATTTTTGGATTTCACTATAAGTTATGTATAGATTGTTTCAAGTAATATTATTTTAGGAGGAATTTTAATGGCTAATAATCTACGATTTGGTGTTGTCGGTTTAGGTATGGGTATGAATCGTTCCAATGTTATACATGACACAGAGGGTGCTGAACTCGTTGCTGTTGCCGACCTTAAAGCGGAACGTCGCAAGGCTGCAGAAGATAAATTTGGATGTGAAAGCCACGAAGATGCACTGGAAATGTTTGATAGAGATGACATTGATGTTGCGATGATTATGACACCAAGTGGTTTGCATGGTAAGTTTGGTGAAGAAGCCGCACGTCGCGGTAAACACGTCATTACAACTAAACCGATGGATGTCAGTGTTGAGAATTGCAATTCACTCATAAAAACATGTGAAGACAACAACGTTAAACTCATGGTTGATTTCGGTGAAAGATACGGCAAACAAAATCGGAAAATCAAAGCTGCATTGGAACAAGGTGCAATTGGAAAACCGCTTTTATGTGAACTCCGAATGAAATGGAAACGTCCTGATAGTTATTATGTCGGTTGGCACGGTACATGGGAACTTGATGGTGGTGGATCCATCATGAACCAGGGTGTACATTCTATTGATATGATGTTGTGGTTTATGGGATCTGTTAAACGTGTTATTGGTGCACATTATGATGTTTATGACCACGAGAATTGTGAAACCGAAGATATGACCTCCGCAATTTTAGAATTTGAAAATGGTGCACTTGGACATGTTTTGACAACCACGACTTATCCCGGGGGAAGTATCACAATGATTCACGTTCATGGTCAAACAGGAATTGTTGGTCGTGGACCAGATGTTTGGGAATTTGCTGAAGGTGGAGAACCTGAGATTGAACTCCCTGACTATCCAGGTAATGTGATTCAGGATGCGTTACGTGTCATTCATGAGGATGCTGCACCGGCAGTTGATGGTTATGAAGGTAGACGTTCTGTAGAACTGAATATGGCAATCTATGAATGTGCTCGGACAGGAAAATCAGTAACATTATAGAACAGTACAGTTGTTCTGTAGTAGTATATTTCTTGTCAAAATGTTATGGAAACGTAATTAACACCTACTACAGAACAATATTCACATTCTATGGTATTATGACTCTTCTGCTTTTGTCTTCAAGTCATATAGGATGTTCACCGCATCTAATGGTGTCAACTGAGACAGTTCCAACTTACGAATCTCTTCCACAAGGGGATGCGTTTTTGGAGTGAATAGTGCCATTTGCAGCGAATCACTTTGCATTGTTTTTCGTGTTACACGACGTTTCGGTCGAGGCATTTTTTGAGTTGCTTGTTGTGATTTCTCTGATGCATCATCTGTCTCAACACTGAGATTGTGTTGTTCAAGCACTTCAAGGATTTGTTGTGCGCGTGAAATCACAGTATGTGGTAATCCAGCAAGACGTGCAACATGTATACCGTAACTTTGGTCGGCACCACCTGGGACAACTTTACGTAAAAAGGTAACTTTCTCACCATCTTCATGGACAGCGACGTTATAGTTTTTGGAACGTTTGTACTTACTTGCAAGTTCTACAAGTTCATGGTAGTGTGTTGCGAAAAGCGTCTTTGCCCCCATTTTTTTCTCATCTAACAGATATTCAGATACTGCCCACGCGATACTGAGTCCATCAAATGTACTTGTTCCGCGCCCGACTTCATCCAGAATAACGAGACTTTTATTTGTGGCATTGTTAAGGATATTCGCTGTTTCGTTCATCTCTACAAGGAATGTACTCTGTCCCATCACAAGGTTATCTGATGCACCAACACGAGTAAAAATCCTATCTACCAAACCAATTTTCGCTGCTGATGCTGGAACAAAACATCCAATCTGCGACATCAGGACGATCAATGCTGTTTGACGTAAATAAGTACTTTTCCCACTCATATTGGGTCCAGTGATAATATGGAGTTGCTCATCATCACAATTAAGTTTGGTATCATTCGGTACAAATCCTTCTTGTACAAAAATCTGTTCAACAACAGGATGCCGTCCATCACGGATGATGATTTCATCAGAGTTTTCCACAGTAGGTTTCACATAATTATATCTTGATGCGCAATATGCAAAGTTAGCAATCACATCAACTAACGCTATAACCGCTGATATTTTTTGAATTTCCTCAGTAGATTCTGCAACTTCATCTCGTATTTCACAAAAGAGGTCGTATTCAAGCGATTGTATACGATCCTCAGCGTTCAGTACTTTTGCTTCCTGTTCCTTGAGTTCTGGTGTGATAAACCTTTCTGAGTTTCGTAAGGTCTGCTTACGGATATAGTGTTCTGGGACAAGGTTAAGATTGGGTTTTGTTACTTCAATGTAGTAGCCAAAGACCTGATTAAACCCGATTTTCAAAGATGTAATTCCACTACGTTTTCGTTCTTCTTCCTGTAGGGCAGCCATCCATTCTCTACCTTGTCCGACAATCTGTCGTAACTCGTCAAGTTCAGCATTATAGCCATCGTTAATCACTCCACCCTCCCGTATAGTTGCAGGAGGGTTAGGGTGAATACCGTGTTCAATTAATTCTACTAAGGATGTCATCGGATTCAAATCAACATTGAAAGTTGATAGAAGAGGCGTTTGACAATTTTGAAGTTGTGCTTTTACATCTGGAATTAACTCAAGGGAATCTTTTAGGGAATGTAAGTCACGTCCATTTACCGAACCCAAACTGATTCGTGTAATCAGTCGTTCCATATCCGACATTTGACCGAGTGCTTCCCGCAATTCTTCTTGTAAGTTAATCTGTGTTTTTAGTTCATCAACAGCATCAAGTCTTTCATCAATGTTTTGTTTGTCAAGTAGCGGTTGTAACAAACACTGTCGCAGTTTTCTACCGCCCATAGATGTCACTGTGTTATCAAGCACCTCAAGCAGTGTGCCTTTTGTAGAACCGTCTCGAATAGAAGCAGTTAATTCGAGATTACGTTGTGTGTCCGCATCCAGCACCATAAAGTCTGACAACGTGTAAGTATGTAGCGAGAGAATATGTTCTACTTCCTGCTTCTGTGTTTCATGTAGATAATATATGAGTGCACCTGCTGCACAGATAGCAGTTTTAAGATGTTCACATCCGAACCCATCAAGAGAAATTGTATTGAAATGTGTAAGGAGTTCTCCTCTTGCGGAATCATAGTCAAAACGCCAATCAGGTAGAAAGTTGATAACGACCTTCATTTCTATTTTAAGTTGTTCTAACATTTTTTCATCTTCAAAAGACTCTGCCAATAAACATTCTTTCGGAGAATATCTGTGTATTTCTGCCCAGAGTCGAGATGCGTCATCAAGTTCTGTCACTTGAAATTCACCCGTTGAGAGATCAGCAACTGCAATGCCGTAGAT
>VYFM01000280.1:0-2883 GCA_009842375.1 Candidatus Poribacteria bacterium
ACTCCGACCTACAGTTTATTATGACGATTTATCAATTAGAAATGGTATTAGTTTGCGTTTCATAGATGCACAAACTGGAAAGTTTGTGGGACAAAGAGGGGGCTATAGATGCACAAACTGGAAAGTTTGTGCTACAAAGAGGGGAAGGGACGCGGTTGGTGTAGTAATACCATTTCTAAATGATGAAGGATCATTGTCTTGTAGGTCGGAGTGAGGGTAGGGAAGTCCGACATGGGAAACCCGATGAAATGATATGTGTCGGACATCGCGTTGCTCACTCCGACCTACAGTTTATTATGACGATTTATCAATTAGAAATGGTATTAGTTTGCGTTTCATAGATGCACAAACTGGAAAGTTTGTGGGACAAAGAGGGGGCTATAGATGCACAAACTGGAAAGTTTGTGCTACAAAGAGGGGAAGGGACGCGGTTGGTGTAGTAATACCATTTCTAAATGATGAAGGATCATTGTCTTGTAGGTCGGAGTGAGGGTAGGGAAGTCCGACATGGGAAACCCGATGAAATGATATGTGTCGGACATCGCGTTGCTCACTCCGACCTACGATATAAACTCTCAGTAACAATCATCAACAAAAGATTCATAAAACTGAATAACCCTGCCGAGAAACTTTATTGATGGAGGTGTTTCTGTGTCAATCCAAAATATGTCGTGGCATCATGCACACATCGAAACCCTCGGAATATGCTGGTATATTCCTGCGGTCCCCAGTCTCGGTATGTGACGCTTATAAACTCGCCGCTATCGTTCCAGGATCCACCTCTTAGCACTCTATTTTTCTTTTTGATATCTTTGAAGTTGTTAATAACCTCACTGTGCTTACCTTTTGAAAATGGGTTTTCACGGACAGATTGTGCGTAGAAGTCTTTATCGTATTCATCGAGACACCACTCAGAGGCGTTCCCAGCCATATCGTATAGGCCGTATCCGTTTGGTTGATATTGTCCGACAGTGGTCGTATTATTGATATGTCCTGCGTAGTTTGCGCGGGTTGCGTCAATCGTATTGCCCCATGGGTATGTGTTGTTGATAAGACCACCCCGTGCTGCTTTTTCCCATTCTGCTTCTGTAGGTAGCCGTTTTCCTACCCATTCGGCATAAGCCATTGCAGCGTACCAACTGACATAAATGACTGGATAGTCGGCTTCTCCTTTAGGATAGTTGTTTCCATCCCAGAATTTGAGGTAATGACCGTCGTGATATTCCGCTTTGATGTTCTCTTTTTGCCACTCTGGGTTATGGTCGATGAAAATCTTGTATTGTGCGTTTGTCACCTCATAGATGTCCATAAGGAACATATCTACAAAGACAGTATGTATCGGGTGTTCATTCGCATGCACCTGATGATTACTTCCCATTTCAAACTCCCCTGCAGGTATTACCGCCATATCATAAACACGAGCAAAATAAAAAGGATTATCAAAGTCATCAAAATAAAAGGGTTGAAAAGGTTCAAAAGGTTGAGGCTTTGTTGTGCTACAGCCCAATGTGCTGCAAACTAACAAAGTTGTAATGGCAAGGACACTTACAATACTTTCTCTGAACATCATGGTCGTTATGGACAACTCCTTTTGTGTCTACATTTTCGTAGAACAATTATTGTTTTTTAGGGTTATTAAAAGAATACGAGTTTTCCATCTTTAACAACCATATAATCTGGTCATATAGTGCGTCTCCGTTAGGATCAAAAGAGAACTCACCTATCTTACCTAAAATTGTGGGGAAATCTTTTGTTTCTGCGAGAGCGTTTCGGATGAGAGTCGGGTCTGTCGATTGTGCTATCTTAATTGCATTGGCAAGCACATAGAGAGTAGTATACGACTGTGCTGCCCACGGTTCTGGTGGAATACCGTGTTTCGCTTGATACTTCTCAATGAAGTTTTGGTTGCCGGGTGCCTCTGACATATCAGACCATCCGATAAAACCGATTACGCCTTCCGCAGCATCACCTGCCTTTTGGACTTCATTATCAGTGAGATCAGGGACAATAATGTCAATACTATCGGGAACATCGGTTGTTTGTGCAACAATCTGTGCGATTTCTTGTGAAAGTGCGGAGACAAAGAGTGCGTCAGGTTTTATCGCTATTATGTTAGCTAATTGTTGAGAAAAATCGGTATCACCTGTTTGGAAGGTTTCCATTGTGAGTATCTCAACACCTTGTGTTTGTAGTGCTGTTTTTAGCACTTCATTGCTATTCGTAGCGTAGACATCGTTCTCATCATATATCGTTGCTACTTTTTTGTATCCAAGTTTATCACCAATTGCCTTCAACCCACTGGGAATGCTTATATTTGTGGCGAGACTGGTTCGGAAGATAAAATCACCGATTCCACTCAAACCCGCGGCTGAGGATACCGAACTGAACGCGATAACTTTATTTTCCTGTGCAATCGGAGCTGCTGCTTTTAGGTGCGTTGATATAGCAAGTCCAACGATAGCCGGGACACCTTGATCTACCAACTGCTGCACAGATTTTTTTGCCCCCGATGCAGTGCTCTGATCATCCATTGTGATAAACGTGAGATTGACCTCACCTCGGTTGTTAATTTCTTCGCGTGCTATTTCAAAACCGCGTTGCATCGCAAACCCGTAAGATTCAGCGTGTTTCCCTGTCAGTGCCACAACAACACCGATGGGAACATTCATCAACTGAGCTGGTTTGTCATCAGACGTTATAGGAACAAACTTTGCACAATTGAGAAAGACAACACACAAAGTAACAATTGATAACACATTTCTCAATTTCAAATAGTCCTTCCTGCTTTTTTTTGGATAGTTTCCTTTTGTATTCGCTCAAGATGTTTCGTGTTTTTCCCTCTCGCCAGCGTTTTAAATCCTACTATATCACAAGTTGCTACCT
>VYFM01000280.1:2893-3422 GCA_009842375.1 Candidatus Poribacteria bacterium
GTCACACAAGCGCGAGAAGAAATCATCAACTTAAACAATCATCTTTGGTGGAGTTTGCTACAACTACCGGAGTAGTAATCAGGAAGGTAGTAAACCTCTAAAACAGATTGTTGTGGTTGGATATTGCCTTATAGTGAATAGTACTACCCCATCAGAATAGAAAAGGAAAATACATGACTATGGCTGCTGAGAAAAATATGATTTCTGATTTACATTTTAGTCAACTTGAACAAGCAAATCAACGACTTGCGCAAAACTGGAACATGCTTGTGAAAATGCGTGCAAATGGAAATTTAGGCGAGACGAGTCATCTTATCAAAGCAGAAATGGCGTATCTCCACTCACTCCAGCTTGTCATGGATGCAGCGGAGAGCGCAATTCTGGATGAAGAGCGGCAAAAAAGAACGAAAATGTGATCTCACACCTAATACAGAGCGATTAGATGAAGATTAATTTAACGTGAGTTTGATAATAATACCATTTCTAAATGACAAAGGATCATTATCTTGTAGGTCGGAGTGAGCGTAGC
>VYFM01000009.1 GCA_009842375.1 Candidatus Poribacteria bacterium
AGGAACTTAGTTTGGCTACAAAATACTTGGACGAAACGGATGAATTTGTTGTTCTTAAACAGATAGACCATATATAATGCATTATATAGATAAATAGATTGAAACCAAAGATTCCGAATTGAGAACATTATGCAACAACAGATATTAAAAGATAAGACTTTCACAAATTCCATTGGAATGCAGTTCGTTAGAATTGAACACGGCACATTTATGATGGGTTCCGCAAACGCTAATCTTCCCGAAGAATTAACAGGCGGCAGAGAATACCTACAAGATGGAGATTGGGATGAACAACCAATTCATCAGGTGACACTTAGCAATCCATTTTACTTCGGAATATATCAGGTAACAAATGCACAATATGAACAATTTCAATCATCACATAATGAACTACGTGGTAAATTAGGCTTCTCACAAGACGATGATGAAGCAGTTGTCTTTGTAGATTGGCACGATGCTACCAATTTCTGTAAGTGGTTATCAGAAAAGGAAAATCTACCTTATCGTCTGCCAACCGAAGCCGAATGGGAATATGCTTGCAGAGCAGGTACAACTACACATTATCATATAGGGGATACCATACCTCAGGAGTTTCATAAAAATGTTTGTGAGAGTTGGTACCCAGATGAAGGGCGGAGTCGTGGTGAAGAAGAAATTGTTCCTTTGCATGTCGGCAAAACAGAACCAAATGCCTGGGGTCTATACGACATGCATGGTAACGTCGAGGAGTGGTGTCAAGATTGGTATGGTCCTTATGAACCACAGTCACAGACTGATCCATGCGGACGAGAAACAGGTTTGTATCGTGTGACGCGAGGAGGCAGCCATTCAACTTTACTTTGTTATCTGCGTTCCGCGAATCGGATGGGAGCAGTACCAGAAGATAAACATTGGTATATCGGTTTCCGTGTTGTGTGTGGCGAAATGCCAGAGACATCTTCGTTCTTACCGTCTACGAAGGTAACGTTATGGGGGCAGAATGTTAAACAGGATTCTAAATCAGCACCCGCACCAGAATCAGCATATTTTGCTGAACCGATCCCGTTTGTACGGATACCAGAAGAATCGAATGGACCACTGTTTTCAAGACACAACCATGTTCCAGCAATTGTTGAATGCCCTAATGGTGACATGTTCTCTGCGTGGTATTCCTGTGTAACAGAGCGGGGACGTGAATTAACGGTCGCTGCAAGTCGATTACGATTCGGACAAACAGAATGGGATCCTGCTGAACCATTCTGGGGACCACCTGATAGAAACAATCATGCTACAAGTCTATGGCGTAATGAGAACGGACGTATTTATCATTTCAACGGATTGTCAGCAGCAGCAACCTGGGGTCCTTTAGCACTGGTCCTGCGTTATTCTGACGATAATGGGGCAACTTGGTCAAAACCGCGTTTTATCTCTCCAGAACACAAACTTCGTCACATGCCAATCGCATCGGTTTTCCGTAGACAAGACGGTTCAATTCTACTTGCTTGTGATGCCGTAAGTGGTGGAAACGGCGGCACAGCAATCTGGTTAAGTGATGATAATGGTGAAACGTGGGACGATCCCGGTGCTGGAAAACCTATCCCGGAATTCGCTTCAGGGAAAAGCGGAGGATGGATTGCGGGAATACATGCTGCGGTTGTGGAACTGTCTGATGGACGGTTGATGGCGTATGGACGAGGTGATACCATTGATGGTCGTATGCCAAAAAGTGTTTCTAACGATAGTGGTAAAACATGGCATTACAGTGCAAGCCAATTTCCTGTTGTTTCTGGAGGGCAAAGGTGCGTCTTGGTACGACTAAAGGAAGGACCAATTTTTCTCGCCTCTTTTACTGGTAGCCGTAAGACACCTGAAATGATGCCGCTTATTGACGAATCTGGAAATGAACGACATGTAACAGGACTCTTCGGAGCACTCTCCTATGATGACGGTGAATCGTGGTCCAATATACGTCTGATTTCAGATGATGGTCCTGACCGTGAAATTGAAACAATGGATGGACACCCTTTCATAATGGGTTTGAATAGTGCTGAACCCGGCGGTTATCTTGCTGTGTGTCAAGGCACAAACGGAATAATTCACCTCATTAGCAGTAAGCAACATTATCGGTTTAACTATGTATGGTTGAAAGAAGCACCTCCATCGGAAGTGAGGAAATAGATGAAACTTCCCTTCATACATCAGGAAGTAGATGTCAGCACAGATTTACGAGAAAGTAACGACATTTTAGATAATCCGCGAGCATTACATGAAAGAATTTCTGAAGACGGTTACCTATTAATTCGTGATTTACATGACAAGAATACAGTACTTTCCGCGAGACAAAGGATTCTACAAAAACTGGAATCAAAAAGCATGATCGCACCAAATACTCCTCTGATGGATGGTATATTTAATCCCGATTTTCCAGACCCTACATCAACAGGTTCAATGGGAAATATAGAATTGACACAATTGCCTGAGTTCAAAGCTGTTGTTGAAGGTGCACCGATAGTGACCTTTTTTGAACATTTTCTTGGTGGAGAGGCGCGGACGTTCGATTTCAAATGGCTACGTACTGCTGGTCCAGGTTCAGGTTCTCCTATCCATTACGATATTGTTTTTATGGGTAGAGGCACGCGAGACTTATATTCTTGCTGGACTCCTTTTGGGGATGTTACTTTGGATATGGGACCGATCGTCTTCTGCATCGGTTCAAACCGCTTTGATAAAGTGCGTGAAACCTATGGACAATCAGATGTTGACCGTGACCTTATTCAAGGACATTTTAGCGATAATCCTATTGAAATCGTTGAGAAATTTGGGGGACACTGGGCGACCACAACCTTTTCTCCAGGGGATGTAATCATATTCAGTATGTTTCTAATGCATGCTTCTCTCGTCAACACATCTAATAGAATCCGTATTACTGCGGACACCCGATATCAACTTGCATCGGAAGCGATAGATGAACGTTGGATTGGTGAAAAACCGAAGGGACATTACGCTTGGAAAAAGAAAGATGCCAAGATTGAATCGTTAGAAGAATCGCGCAAAAGATGGGGTGTCTAATGGATACCTACTATGATGGAGCGTAATGACATGAATAATGGACCTGAGACAAAACCGAAGAGCAGAAACTCAAAGTTTATTCCGTTTTTTCTCATATTACTTATCGCTGTGTCAATCGGTCTGGCAATCAGACATTATTTTACCAAGCAACAAGTAATCCCACATCAGGGTGGATTAGAAGTATATTTTAGCAAAGGTGACAGTTCTAATAGTGATAGTTCATTAGAGAAGATCCTTATTCTCAAGCTAAACTTAGCAACTGAGAAAATTGATGCTGCACTTTATCAGTTGAAATCCAAACAAGTAACCGACACTCTAATAAAAGCACATAAGAATGGTATAAATGTACAAGTAATGACAGAAAATGAATA
>VYFM01000235.1 GCA_009842375.1 Candidatus Poribacteria bacterium
GTGTATCCCTCGGAAGAAACGGAATATGCGAATGACTACAAAGGTAGTGATAGAAGTGCTTTAACGAGTTGGTTAAGGAGCGTTGCAGGACATCGTTTATTATCTCGTGAGGAAGAAGTAGAATTAGCAAAACGGATTGAGGCTGGTGATACATCGGCACGTGACGAACTTGTTCAGGCTAATTTACGACTCGTCATTTCTATCGCAGTCAAGTATCAAGGGAACAAAGTACCGCTTGAAGATTTGATTCAGGAAGGAAATATCGGGTTAATTAAAGCAGCAGGTAAGTTTGATTATCGAAAAGGCTTTAAGTTTAGTACTTACGCAATCTGGTGGATTAAGCAATCGATTATGCGAACACTTGATAACTTCGCACGATCTATTCGATTGCCCGCTTATATCGTTGCGAAAATGAATAAGTTTGATGCAACTTATGCTGCACTTTGTCAAGAACTTCAACGTGAACCGACACGTGCAGAAATCGCTGAAGCACTTGATCTAACTGTACAGCAAGTAGAAGAAATACTTACGTTTAATGCTGATACCATTTCAATGGATTTGCCGTTGGGAGACGAACGATCATCCCGTTCAGCGGCAACATTGGGTGATTTAATTGAAGATCCAGCCACCGCTTCTCAAGACGGTGCAATTGAACAATTGATCACACATGATTTGGTTGAACAATTTCTCAGCAAACTTTCTGAACGTGAGCAACAAGTTCTAAAAATGCGTTTTGGGCTTGAAGATGGTGAACGCAAAACACTCCGTGAAATCGGAGATGCACTTGACGTTACCCGTGAGCGGATCCGACAATTAGAAATCTATGCAATTTCTCAGTTAAACAACCTTTACAACGAAATGGGTGAATTTCGTACAGAATACACGGCTGACCAAACAGCCGCCTGATATAAATCACTAAAGGCACTTATGAAGAATTTGTTCAAAAAAATTGCTGAGTCTGAAACCTCTTTATTAGAGGTAACGGAAACCGCCCAAGAAAAAATTCAGACCGTTATTGATGCTGAAGATGTGGAAGTGGAAGGACTGCGGATTAGTATTGAAGGACGTAGTGCTTCTGCTTTTCAATATAGTCTCGGTTTGGCTACAGAAGCTGAAGAAGGTGACATCGTCCTTGACTTGGGAACTTTTAAGGTGCTGGTAGATTCCAAAAGTGCCGATGACCTTAAAGGAGCAGTGATTGATTACGTTGAAGACCTAAATTCAAGTGGATTCAAGATTGACAACCCAAATACACCGACTTGGGATAATCCGAAAGCACAAAAGATTCAGGAACTCATTGACGAGAGGATTAATCCTGCTGTTGCAGCACACGGTGGACAAATCGAACTTCTAAACGTCGAAGATGATGCCATCTATATCCACATGGGTGGTGGGTGTCAGGGGTGTGGCATGGCAAATGTAACGCTCAAACACGGTATTGAAGCGATGATTCAAGAAGTGTTCCCAGAAATAAAGCAAGTCATTGATACGACCGACCATGCATCTGGCACTAACCCTTATTATACACAAGGAAAAGGGTAAAAAACAGATTTTGTTGATTTATTACTTTTGTTAACTTAGCAAGTATTAGGATTAAAATTGAGAATGTTGGCTGGAGCAATAGTGCTTTAGTCAACTTTTTTAATTTGTGCACCTGTATTGTTCGCGGATGTAATAAAGCACGTGCCACTATTCGGTAAAGTCGATAGGAACATTTCTGTTTTCCGTTTCAACTCAGTAATATCCTCACTCACTGCACATATCGCTGGACCCCAACTACTCACACCTGCACCTAATGCCCCGTTGTTTTGCATAAATTCAAGAGTTTGCTTTAGTTCAGCACCTTGAGCATCAATTTCCACTTTCTTCCATCCGATAGTTTGTAATTGGTTTAATGCATCACCAAAACTAAACATATCCTTTTCAAGAAGTGCCGGTAACATTTGCAACAGTAGAATGTGTGACAACTTCGGAGCAATAGTTGGTGGTTGAGGACACAGAGTCCGAAAGAGATTCAGTTCCTGATCCCCATAGATGCGCGAGCAATTTGGCATTGCAATTAAGAGTTGCCAATTTGGAAAAACGTGTTGGAATAAAATCGGGGGTGGTGCTATATGGTCTGCCGCAGAGGACGGAAGAAAGGAGGATTTCTGTTCGGGATATTGATGTCCTCCATCTACGATAAATCCACCTGTGTCAAACGCTGCAACACCGATACCTGATGTGCCGCCGCGTCCAACAGCATTAGCAAGTTCTGAGATACTTAACTTCAGATCGTACAGAACATTTACCGCAGAAGCGATACCGAGTGATAACTGTGTTCCAGAACCAAATCCGCTATGGGTAGGGATTTCTGAGATAAATCTAAGTTTAATTCCTGGAAACTTATAGGCAGATTGAAGTCGGGCAACGATTGCACATGTTCGTTCATGATATGCATCCGACTCAACGTGTATTTCTGTTGACGGTTGTGCCACAATTTGAAAGTTCGGTTCAGTAATCGCTAAGCCAAACCCGCCATCAATACGTCCAAGTTGTCCATTAAGGTCTATCAGAGATAAATGAAGTCGTGCGGGGGTGGTAATTCTGATTTCTCTGATAGTATTGTTATTCTCGCCTTTCATCTCGCTCAATGAGACCGTCTCGAATGTGCAGCACACGCCGTGCATGTTCCGCCACTTCCGGTTCATGCGTAACCATGATTATCGTATTGCCTTCCTCATTAAGACGGTCAAAAATAGCCAGAATTTCCGCACCAGAACGACTATCTAAGTTACCAGTGGGTTCATCAGCAAAAAGGAGTGATGGACTATTCACAAGAGCACGTGCAATCGCAACACGTTGAACTTGTCCCCCAGACAATTCCGTAGATTTATGATCAACCCGGTCTGCTAATCCAACTGCTTCCAATGATTCAAAAGCCCTACGTTTACGTTCCTTTCTCCCCAAACCAGAATAGATAAGTGGAAGTTCAACGTTGTGAAGAGCACTTGTTCGCGGCAATAGGTTAAAGGATTGAAACACAAAACCGATCTTCTTATTTCGGATATCGGCTAATCGGTTATCTGAAAGTTGACCTACCTCTTCACCTTCAAGATAATACTCACCATCTGTTGGAGTCGCAAGGCAACCTAAAATATCCATCATCGTTGATTTTCCGGAACCAGAGGGACCCATAATTGCAATGAACTCTCCCTGCTCAACAGTGAAACTCACACCGCGTAAAGCATGGACTTGCACATCACCCATCTCGTATATTTTGGTTATATCTTTTACATCTATCAACATAATAAATTATTCCTATTAATTCAACACAGATTTCAAGTGTTCATCTCAGTTAAAGAGATAGGTTTCATGCCTACTGAACCTAACCAAGATGAATATTATTTATCCTTGATTTCTTCTCCTTTGGTC
>VYFM01000125.1 GCA_009842375.1 Candidatus Poribacteria bacterium
GCAAATACTTCATCTGAGTTAGTAATATCTGCCACAAAACCACAGGAGCGTTTACCAAGCGATCTATTTCACTAACGACATCTTGTAGTCCGAGCCATTCAGATTCATCTAAGTTATACGGTTTTTCGACAACATCATTAACGACAACATCAGCACCATCTTTTGCTAACTTAACTGCAATAGCGCGACCTAAGCCAAACTCATCCGCAGCACCTGTTACAAGGGCAATCTTTCCATTTAAATTATTCATATACAATTCTTTTGTTTCTTAACGCAGGTTAAAAAACGGGGATTCCAAACCGAACATTCAGGTAAAATAACAGCGTTACAGGCGTGGTCTCTTTCAACAACTACTTGTTGCGAATAAAAACATAGAATCTCTCAAAGTCATTTTCTGGCTATCATCAACTTCACTACGTTTTCAAACTGATTCAACCTAAGGTTCTTTGGATTTTGTTCCTCTTATGAACTCTCTTTGTGCGATATTGCCATGCATATCAATCATCCGAAGCACAAAAGTATGTATTTTTGGATCTGTTACTCTGAAAACAACGTCTGCTTTCTTTTTACCATTTAGTGCTTGGCAATTGTAAAGTTCCTGTTGATTTCCAATGTTTTTCTCTATAAGCAGTTGGACTTGGTGTATACCATCATCATCTCTGATAGCAACCTTGAAAAGTCGCGTATCTGAACCATCTTCGTTTGATACATTCATTGCAATCGCGGGACGTTTGTCAAAGAAAGGTTGCTCCGGATTGAAAAAACGACTTTTGTCTAACCATTCTGCCTCACATCTGGCAAGTTTGTGCCACTTTCTTACCCACGGCATCTTAGTGTTCATACGTTTGAAAAGCCGAATTAAAGCGTTAGATTCATAACGCTGCGGAGGTTTATTAGGTAAATCGAATGCAGGTCTGAGAACAGACGCAAGTTCATTCCGTTTCAGATTCTTTATACTAGTGGTAACAAGTTTTCCAGGACAATATCCTATTAGAGGACCTCCTATCCCTTTGCCAGGATATCGAAAGGTTTTATTAGCACTCAAATTATGTATTTGATAATCTCCAATGTAGTTCCCTGGTTTTTCATCATAAACTGCAAGCCAAATATCGTTTGAGAAATCAGGAGTATAAGCAGGTTTTTCTTTAATAAGATAGACTTTTGCTTTTCCATTTTCATCGGTTTCATACGTAAATGTTTTTCTACCGAACCCGTGGCGTTCCATTTCATCAGCATATAATTTTTGAACGGATTTTAACGTTGTATCTAATTTTTGTCTAATGTCTGGCAAAGGTGTTTTACCTGTTGGCAAAAGATAGAGTATTCGCACAACATTAAGAGGTTTGGTTGCCTGTGATAAGTGCTCAGGTGTAAGTTCCCATACTCGTATTACTCCACCATTATCTCCAGTTGCTACCAAACGACCGTCTTGTGAAAATGAAACATCTCTTGGTTCTAAAGGATATGTTATGTTGGAAATAGGTATTTTTTCATTAGGCGGAAGTGGAGTGCCTCTGATTATTGAAGTAATAGAGGCACCGCTGGAAATATCCCATATTTCTATACCGCGACCAGAATAGCCTTGGTGATTCGCATTTGCACATAACTTGCCATCCGGGGAAAACGACATGTTTTCAATATGTCCACGCAGCACCTCACCCTTACGCTCCCAACTTGGTAACTCCCACATAATATAACCCTTCGCAGAATAATAGGGATACAATTCACGATGATCACCACCTGCCACCATATATGTGTTGTTCGGAGAAAACTTTAGATAATCCATTTGATACATAGATGTATCTAAGGTTTTTACTATCTGATGTGTCTGTAGATCCCATACGTTAACAATCCCGTTGGTATATCCGGCAGCAATCCACTTACCATCTGATGAAATGCCTACAGCACATGCCGAATTATTGAAAGGTAAGACTGCAACTTCAGTGATTGTCTTGGGATTTTGAATATCCCATATTTTCACTCCACATTCCTGGAAATATTTAGCAATCACAGGAATTGTTGCAAGCAATTTGCCATCTGCTGAAAACGCAAATTGATTAAAAGATGTCTCAAGTGTATTGATTTTTTTCCCGGTCGCAACATCCCATAAGACAAGCTTCCAACTGGCACTCACAAGCAGTTTGCCGTTAGGTGAGAAACCAATAGATGAATATATTTCAGGGTGACTTAAAACTTTTACTGGAACTTCTGTGTTATCTCTATTCCATAAGTTAATAATACCGTTTCCATTGATACTTGCTATCAGAGAAGCATCTACCGGAGAAAACGCTACTGAATAAATCGATCGTTCATCAATACCATAGCGAAAACCTTCTGGTATAACCGCTCCAATTGCATCAGAAAGTTGATACTTCGTAGTAAATTTCGCAATCAGTTTCGGTTTTTCAGGCACCTGTGCAAATTCCTGAGGAGTGATAGATACCTGCGGATGTGGACGAAATATGAAATACGATGTAATACCCAAAACAACTACACCGAATACTATAAAGAATACGATTATTCTTTTAATCTTCATTTTACATTGTCTCTGGCAGGACGATGGTACTGTCCATGTTATAGGTCGTATTTACATCAAGGTAACATCTATTGATTAGCTATCGAACAATGTTAGATTTTAGCTGACCCCACGTCGATGCTAACTTATCCTTTGGTGAAACTGCTAATACACCTTCAATACCCAACTTCATCAATTGTTGTATTTCATCTTGTGTGCGAGCGATGTTTGAGATACGTAATTCATCCATATATCCATCCAAAAAAGGATTAGCACCGCGTCCTAACCACAAGACACTGTTATTAGGTACTATTTTCCCACCAATTTCACCTTCATTATCTAATTCACCGTCAATATAAACTTTCCCTTCACCAGACTCTGCATCGTAAGTACCAGCTAAATGCACCCACGTCTTCAATGGTAACGCTTTATTTCCGATAACAACGGCACTGCCCCAAGCGTTAGAGGTAGTTGTCAACCTGATTTCTACATTTAGATGGTTACGCGGACCTACTTTATATGTGGTCTCTTTAGTTGCACCTGTACCACCTGCTGTTGAAGCAGTATTCAGAAAAACCCACATCTCCACAGTAAGTCCGTCTTCTAAATCAAGACTATCACTATCAGGTATCTCTACAAAATCTCTTGGTCCGTTTCCACCGAATACCAGACCGTCACCTAACTTACCGTCATCCCACTTTGGACCCATAAGTTTTCCATCATTTCCATTTCCAGAGAGATCTTTCACTGTATCACCGTTCTCAGTTTCAAATGTGTATAGGAGAACAGTGTGTTCATCTTGAGCAGCAATCGGTAAATTGACAAGACATGCAATTAAAACCATCGGTAACAACCAATAGATCATAGTAATTTTATTGAACATTGACATACCCTCTATT
>VYFM01000449.1 GCA_009842375.1 Candidatus Poribacteria bacterium
GTACATTATATCATAATATTTGATGCTATGTTTAGGACGCATTTTATTTTTTTCCTAAGATGTGGTCGGTGGTGATGTTAAAATAGTCGGCAAGTTTCACAATCAATTCCAAGCTTAGTGAGTAGATGGCATTGCAGAGGCGACCGATCTGGGAAGGTGACAAGTCAAGGTTTTTTGCTAACTTGCTAACGAGTAAGTTTGTCAGGTTCAATAAAGGCTGCCGGCGATAAGACACTGTTCCTTGAGCTTGCTTTGCGGAGGTATGACCTTACCAAATTACAGGATTCACAGATTGATCAGACATCATAACTGCTTGACACCGGATTTTTTTCGTATCACGATTCCGTGATACGTTCTTGCCTTTTCAAGAGACTTCAGACATACCCTACAAACACAGACACAGACAAGGTTTATCGGGGGTAAATAGGGTTGTTTCTACAACCCTATTTAAGTGCAATTGACTCCCAGTTTTGCACACAGAGTCCGCGAATTGGTAGCATTTCGCCCTCAACAGAAAACCGCCAGAAAGAACCTAAACATAGGGGTCTATCATGCCAGCCGTTAGTTTGTCGGACAACTGCAGGATAGTCCCGACAAAATATACCACAGGCTTGGGAAAATACGGGACAGTCAGATATTGTCCTATTTAATAAAATAAGTAAAGAAAAGTAGAGTGCCGTTATGATCCTTTGGACTTTTGTTTTTCTTTATACTTCGCGATTGCTCCCCGTTCCGCCAACTCCGATTTCGCATAATGCGCCGGCATTTGCGCACTTTTCCACCTGCCCGCAACCTGCATCTCAACAACGGAAGCACCCGCTTGTGCCAAAGCCACTGCAGAACCTACCCGCAGCGAATGCCCCGATATAAACCCCTCAACACCCGCAGCCTCTGCCCGCTTTTTTATGATCCGCCTCGCAGAGTCAACAGTCAATCGTTGGGGTTGAATATGATCCCCCCGGCGTATCCTGCAAAACAAAGCACCCGATGTGATACCCGCGCGTTTTTGATACTTTTCTATAATGTTTTGTGTTTCGGTTGTCACGTAAAGTGCAGTTGCTACACCCTCTTGATCTGTCTTGGATGTCCGAACTATCAAAGCTTGCTTTTCAAAATCAGATACATCTACCGCAACAACTTCGGATACACGTAGCAAACAATCGGACATAAGACGAATCATCGCACTATCGCGTAAGCCTACGATAGTATTTTCAGATTCAGCGAAAGCACAGACTCTTTCCGTTTGTTGCCAATCAAGACCAGTGACTTGTCCGCGTCCCCGATCTCTGCCATCGCGCCGAATTCCTGCCAATGTCCGAGTCGTGACCGGTAAATCATAATCCTTGTTTTCATTGCGAAGTTGCCACCGTGCAGCAGCTACCACAACTGATATTGACGCAGGGGCGCGCCCTTGTCCGTGTAAATATGTGATATAAGCAGCTAAGGTGTTATCAGAAAACTCTATATTATGATCCGATAGGTATGTCTGAATCCCTTCTAAAGCGTGCCGATACGCTTTCATTGTGTTTGGCGCGATACTGGCGCGTATCAAGGCTTCGGTTTCACTTTGCAACCTTGCTATTTCTGTCTGTTGTGGATTTATCTGCTCAATTTCGCTTTTCATAGTTGCGGTTTCCCTCACTTTTAGAATGTTCCGCCTGATGACAAGGACGACATACTGCGGTTAAATCTGAAAGCCGTTCATTGAAAACGCGTTCATACGTCTCGTGATGTACCTCTGTTGCGCGATTGCCACACCGGCATCGCTACCCAGCAGCTTTCAAAACTGCTTTTCGCTTTTTTTGCCAAGCACCAGAATCAAGATAAATACGGTAAAGTCTACGTTTACCTTCAAGTGGTAATCTCTTACCAACATGTTTTAGGGCTTCTCTACCAACATATTTGAGTCCTCGTTCTAATTGAGATAACATATTCATTATAGGTTTCCCTCTCAGTCATATTTAACATCGTATAATACAATTTATACGACTTTATTATACACGCAGAAATCGGGGATGTCAACACTTATTACATTGAAAAATACATCATAATATAGTATAATATAAACATACCAAACATATCATACTGGAGGCAATACCATGAGGGAAAGACACACCCAGCAGAAAACAATCAGTTTTACAAAAAGTATGTATGAAAAAATTGGGAAAGCTGCAAATGAATTTGATGTATCGTTTGCAGAAGTCGTTCGCGAATGTGTCACTCGCGAACTGGACAGGCTTATTGACAGAGAAAAAATTCTCAAAAGAATTCGTAATATAATATAATACTTCTCACTGAAGTAAATGGCATTAGACTCGGAACAAACAACGAAGTGTTCTACTATGAATAAGAGTTTTACTAATCAAGGTGAACTATGGCGGTAGATATAGAACTCCAGTATGCAAAACTTGATGAACTTTATCTTGATCCAAAGAATCCAAGATTGGGTCGCCATAATGTTGAAGCAGGTCTTTCACAAGATGAAATATTGGAAAAGATGCGTGATTGGGTGCTTGATGAGCTTGCTGAGTCCTATTTGGAAAGCGGATTTTGGACGCATGAGGCATTGTTGGTAACTAAAGAAAAGTTGGGAAGTGAATCTTGTCTTGTTGTCATAGAAGGTAACCGCCGACTTGCTGCTTTGAAGTATCTACATGCAGCTTTTAAAAAAAAGGATGTTCCCATTAAATGGAAGTCTCTAGTTGAGGGCGTGGAAGAACCAAAAGATCTTTTTAAACACATCCCGTGTGTATTGGTTGGTTCTCGCCAAGAAATTGAGTCGTTTTTAGGGTTCCGGCATGTAACAGGAATTAAAGAATGGAATTCCGAAGAAAAAGCTCAATACATCGCCCGATTGATAGACGAGAGAGGTATGACATACGAAGAAGTGAGACGAAAAATTGGCAGTAAAACTCCAACAGTGCAACAAAATTATATCTCCTATCGGCTTCTTTTACAAATGGAGGATAGTTTGGAGGATTTTTCACCCGAAGATGTGAGAGGTAGGTTTAGTGTCTTGTACCTCGCGTTACGGACACCGGGAGTTCAAACGTACCTTGACATTGATATTTCGACAGATATTGGCATTGTTCAAAGACCTGTACCTACAACCCATTTGGATGCTTTAGCAAATTTTGCAAGATGGTTGTTTGGAAATAAGCAGAATGAGGAAGTTCCCCTTTTTACTGATTCGCGGCGCGTTAATGATTTTGGCAAGATACTTGAAAGTCCTGAAGCAATCGAATATTTACAGAATAAAAAGAAACCAGATTTTGATTATGCTTTTCAACTAGCAGGGGGTGAAGAGTTTGATCTTGTTGAACTTCTCAGTGAAGCTGCATCAAATGTAAAGTACGTCTTGAGCCGCGTACATCATTACAAAGAATCAGAAACTATTCAAGATAAAAC
>VYFM01000211.1 GCA_009842375.1 Candidatus Poribacteria bacterium
ACAATCTAACGCTCAAGAAAATACTGGTACTGTAAGTGGACGGGTAGTTGATTTAGATGGACACCCCGTTCCAAAGTTACCAATTTATATTGCGCCCTTGGGAATTGGTGGCGGATTTACTCAGAGCGTATATTTCCCAAATGAATATTCTCTATTACATCAAACTCAGACTGACGGAGCAGGTCGATTTACAATCTCTGGAATACCACCGGGATCATTTTACTTCGGTGCACTTCCTTACAAAATTGACAAGTTATTACCACAAGACTTTGAAAAAGTTCTTAATGATTTTATTCATGTATGGAATACTCCGGGGTATACCTCAGAATATATTGATGCCCTTGTCAATAACAACTTCGGATTAGCAGCCAGCGATTATGAACCTGATATTCAAATTCAATCACTACGTGTACAAGGTATAAATTTCTACACTCCACGAGGTTCTGAAGACATTCCTTTCGGTATTGACTCAGGAACTCACATACAAAATGTAGAAGTTATAATCAAACCTCGAATGAGAGTTCAAGGACGTGTGCTTTTTAATGATGGAACACCACTTGCTAATGTAAGAGTGAATATACGTGCTGATTTTCGACATGAAGGTGGTAGTGGAGGATCACGAGACCGACCTTGGACAGATGATGAAGGCTACTTCGTTACATATCTAAAGGAAAGATTCGATGCACCTTTCTATACATATACAATATCTGTGGAATATCAAGGTCTTGAAGCAACTGCAGAACCGATCCAACTTGCCCCAGGAGATAGACTTGACAACTTAACATTTATATTTGACAGTTCTCCAATTGCTCCCAAACCACTACCTCCCAAAACAAAACAGGAAACCAAAGATAATGCTCCATCAACAAAGCCTGAAAACCCTCAGAAACCAGTGTCTAATGAGGCATGGATTGTAAATCCTGCCAGTGGACAGGCATATAAAAGAGTTCTTTGCGAAACTCGTGAAGAAGCTATTACGCAAGCCACAAAAGAAAAAGCACATCTCGTTACCATAAACGACGAGAAAGAACAAAAATGGTTAGAGGCAGTTTTTGGACATGAATTATATTGGATAGGACTCAGCAAAACTGAGAAAAATGAGAAATGGCAGTGGCAAAATGGTGAACCTGTTACATATCAGAACTGGTTACCGGATGATTATTTTTCTGAAACTTGGAATGCTGATGAAAGAAACTTTGCTGTCACTACTTTTGAGGATGGAAAATGGTATGCTGTTAATCCAAAAAGTGTAATTGTTTATATGACTGAGATGGCTATCATTGAAAAAGCTGATTTGAAGATAAACATTTCTAAAAAATAAAGTGACTGATGTAATTTCAAATGATTATTCTCCATTGCAGAATATCTAAAACTAAAAAGTTAACCGCAGACATTTTCAAACACCCGTAATAGATTCTCTCCGAGTATTTTCTGAATAGCAGTATCAGTATAACCGCGTTTGCTCAAACCTTCGGTAATTTTGGGGTATTCAGTTGCATCCCTTAGCAGATCTCCACCACCGTCAAAATCTGAACCGATACCGACATGATCAAGTCCAGCAACATCAATTGCATACTCAATATGATTGAGCAGCTGTGCGAAGGGTGGTCTTTTTCTCCAACCGTCCTCAGTGATAAATCCTGGGACAAATGTAATTCCCACGACACCACCGTTTGCAGCGATTGCTTTGAGTTGTTCATTGGTTAAATTACGAGAATGGTTGCATAAGGTCATACAGTTACTATGTGAAGCTATGATGGGTGCGTCTGTTATATCAAGCACATCCCAAAATCCGCGTTCGCTAATATGTGATACATCCACCAGCATACCGAGTTTGTTCATCTCTTTTACTAACTGCACACCGAATTTCGTTAAACCCCCTCCAGTCTCACCTTCATCATTTCCCGTAGATGCCCATGTGTTGGGATTATGTGTTAACCCTATTGAGCGGACACCGAGTAGATAAAGTGATCGTAATATATTTAAACTCCGTTCCACGGCTTCACTATTTTCTATTGCAAGGACAGCTGCGAGTTTACCTTTTTCCTTAGCAGCATGGATATCATCTGCTTTTCGCACGATGCGGATATCCGTTGAGTTTGCATCTATCTCTGCGTTGAACCAGCCAAATGCATCTAATGCATAAGAGAGATGATTTTTCCAAGCGCGCGTTACATCAACAGCAAAAAATGCTACATCTATTCCACCCTCACGCATTTTCGGAATATTGAGTTGAATACCGATAGCGTCCTCTTCAGGAGGAACACGTCCACGTAGGTAGGCAATCGTTCCACTATGTACATTGGGATTTTTAGTATGTTCGTCTGCCAGACTTATGTTACCACGACGAATATGTGCGACGATGGAATCATTGTGCGAATCTATAACGATAGATTGTGTATGTAAATCAAGAATTGAGGTAGATATTGACATTCATATTTCCTGTCATAGTACCCACTACCTAAAGGTAGGGACTTGTGCTTCGTAGCAGATGCGCTGTTTTCTCAAGAAAACACCCGTCTCAATTCTGCTCCACAGAGGCTGCTAAGCCAGCCACTTGCCCGAAGGCAACTAATTGTTTTTGACACGTGATTTTCAAACGGGATGCGATATTTCAATCGTCTTTCCCTAAACGTGCAATAGATGTTACAAAGAACTTTAGTCGTTGTAGAGTCGCAAGGCTTTTACGTGATTGTCTCACGACCGAGCTGTCTACCGCAGCATCAATCACAACCCATGCCGACTGCTATAAAGAGTATACAAAATTTTGTGAACAAAGTCAAGAGTTTTCGATAAATAACCGCGGCTCATGTAAAGAATGAGTGCTGATGAAAATTTAAACCCGCATGGTCGTTGCGTTCATTGAAAACAACCGCACACACTTTTTACATGAGCGAACAAGTTTGGATTTACCGTCTTGAAGATTTAGCAGATATAAACCGTCATCTTCAGGTTGTGACTTGATTTCTGCCGATTGCAGCGAACTTGCATATCCTACGACCTTACGACAGTGTGACATGCGTTGATAGTTTAGTCCAATGGCGATTGGTTCAGTTGGAGAAACTGCTGCTATAGCCCCTTGAATAGTGCGGATCTGCTTTGTTTTAGGATTGAGAGCACGCGAAACAAGGTGTCCATCATCCCAATCATTAAATGTAAATTCCTCACCTATCCAGTGCATCATACTTCCTTGCTGTAGATTGAAAGCAGAAGTTTGAGCAAACGGGATAAAAGCACGTGTCTCACGGTCAATTAGTCCAACTTCAGCAACATCAGATACCGTTGGACGATGGGTATGAAACTCTGTTTCCAATGCAAGATGATACCGACCAGTTTTATCCCAAGGATTAATTCCATAATACCCGAAGAAATGATGCTTTGAAAAAGAAGATAGTTTGCCAATTTT
>VYFM01000052.1 GCA_009842375.1 Candidatus Poribacteria bacterium
ACATATATCTGAAAGGAGAATAAAAAAGGTATGAAAGCATCAGAGCTGTTGAACAAACTTAAAGCAGGTGAAGATATTCCTTGTGACAACTGTGAAGGCACAATCCCCGCTGATGAAATGATGAATTTTGCCTTCAAATTAGGAAAACTCGCACCTCACATGGAAAACGCAAATGTAGGTGCCATCACTTGTGTTCAATGTCAAGTGAACGATCCTGATATTAAGATTATACCACGCGGACCTGATGTCAAATTTGTTCGTGGATATTAACTTAAACGCAACCCGCTATTGTCCGCTTATTTGATGAGGAGTCCTTATGTCGGAAAAAATAGTCGGTAGGAATCCGGTCATTGAAGCACTCCGTAGCGGTACGCGACAGATAGAAAAAATCTGGATTGTTCAAGGTAATGAGCATAAGCGGCTATATGAAATAATAAATGCCGCTAAACAGAAAAGAATTCCCTATCAACGTTGTCCAAGACATCAACTTGATAGAATGCATCCGAATCACCAAGGTGTCATTGCTTACATCAGCGAGTTCCAATATACGGATTTATCCTCCCTACTTAAAAATATTCAGAACAAAAAAAATGTTCCCGCAATCTTAATCATGTTAGATCAGATCCATGATCCAAGAAATTTGGGTGCGATTCTACGCACTGCCAACGCTACAAATACAGACGGTGTGCTAATACCAAAAAACAACTCAGTAGAGATTACCGCTGCTGTTCACAAAGCGGCGGCAGGAAGTACCGAATATACACCTATTATCAAGGTGACGAATCTTGCCCAAACCATCGAAAAACTCAAATCCGTAGGAATATGGGTTGTAGGTACTGCTGAGGATGCCGAAACGCAATACACTGCTGCAGACTTTACAGTGCCAACTTGCATCGTTTTGGGTAACGAGGGTCATGGAATTCGTAGACTGGTTAAGCAAAAATGTGATTATCTCGTACATCTACCGATGTTAGGTCAAATCACCTCACTAAACGTATCTGTTACAGCAGGGGTACTACTGTACGAAGTTCTCCGACAACGCACTGCTATATAACACCCTCCTCTTTTAAACTATAAAAAATACCGTCACCTATTATTATGTGATCTAACACTTTGATACCAATATAGTTTCCCGCTTCAATCAACTGCTTTGTTGCCCGAATATCTTCCTGACTCGGTTTCGGATCACCAGAAGGATGATTATGTGCCAAGACAATTGAGTTAGCAGATTCTTCAATTGCAAATCGGAAGATCTCTCTGGGATGAAATACGCTTGCATTTAATGTTCCTTCAAACACTGTATCCTCAGACAGAAGTTTTTTACCCCACTGTATCTCATTGTCAGCGTCACCAGCGATGCCGCGCGTTGTGATACCACCTTTCGTATCAAGGCACATAACGCAAACGACCTCCTTGCGTAGATCGCGCATAAGTGGCATCAATAAATCAGCAACATCGCTTGGAGAAGATATCTTAACACGATCAGCATGTGAACGAGCTAAACGACGTCCTAATTCAAAAGCAGCTACAAGTTGTGCAGCCTTCGCAGCACCAACACCTTTGATCGATTCAAATTGTTTCGGACGGTTTTCTGCCATCCGTTTTAGGTCGTTATTATATTCAGTCAGTATCTGTTCACCGAGTTGGAGTGCTGTAGTCCCTTTGAAACCGCTTTTAAGAATAAGTGCTATGAGTTCTGATGTTTTTAAATGTGAAGGTCCGTGTTTGTATAGTCGTTCCCTGGGGCGTTCATCTTTGGGGAGGTCTTTGATTTTTAATTTGTCAGTCTCGTACATCTCTCTCCTTTCTATCATTTATGATAATCTAATTTCTACTAAAGTATAGTTTATTCCAGCAATTATGGCAAGCGAAATTAGAGTTCAAAAGGGTGTGTAAAGTTTTTGACACTGTTGCGTAGGGGCGGGGAAACACCGCCAGATTACCACGCCTTACCACATTCCCATCCAGCCAATACTGAAGGATAGGATATATTCACACGAGAGCGAGGTCTCCTCGCCCCTACGATATGTCTGAGTGTGAGGTAACTCTTTGCCAGAAACTTTACACACCCGCCTCTGGACTAAAACAAAAAATAATTGACAAAATTGATTAAAATCTGATATTATACATTGAAGTGTATTGTTATGATTATCCACGTCCCTCTGTTACTGTTGATATTGTGCTTTTCACGGATGAATACCCGCATCCACAAGTTCTATTAATTCGTCGTAAGAATACACCATTTAAAGGCTTATGGGCATTACCGGGAGGGTTTCTGGAAATGGATGAAACCCTTGAAACGGCTGCACTTCGCGAGTTACACGAGGAAACAGATATATCAAACGTCCAATTGACACAGATAGGTGCATTTGGGAATCCAGACCGTGATCCGCGCGGGCGCGTAATCACCGTGGCTTACCTCGGTATAGCAAAACCTGAACAACATGCAGCCACAGCCGGTTCCGATGCATCGGAAGTCACATGGTTTCCAACATCAGACTTGCCCCAAATCGCATTTGACCATAGTGAAATCATTCACACTGCATTAAAAAAACTAAAATGAAACACTTCGGCTTAACAATAAACCTAAAAGATGATCCAAATATCATTGAACAATATAAAGCTTATCATCGGGAGGCTTGGTCAGAAACATTAGCTGGACTGAAAGCAGTCGGTATAACAAAAATGAATATATACCTGATAGGAAGACGACTGTTTATGGCAATGGAGACCGTTGATACCTTTGATATAGAACGCGATTTTCCACGTTATCTTGAACAACATCCAAAGTGTAGAGAGTGGGATGAATTAATGCGTACCTTTCAGGAACCCGTTGATGAAGCACAACCAAATGAATGGTGGGCACAAATGGAACCTGTGTTTGAATTATAGAACGGTTAAGAAATGATAAGACTGGAAAAAAAATGACAATTACTTATGACTTCATTGCATTCAGTGGTAGGATTGCAGAAAACAAATGGACTATCGGAATGAAAGCAATTCAAGGGGAAGTTCCCTTGGATATTGTCATACCGAACTTGCATACATCAGATACTGAGGATGAGGATATAATCGGTGTTTTAACGAAAGAAGGTATATCACGAGAAAGCAACGATGTGATGGAACTCTACCGCTATCTACGACAATTAAACCCAAAATCAAACAAAGTATTCGGATATAATGAAGTTGCAATCAGAAACATCCACACCCATCTGAATTCTCTACGAATTGACCAGGAACTTCAGGTCCAAATTACTTATACGGAACGAAAAGAGAGTTATATTGCAGCTTCATATAATATCAAATTGTTAGGGACCTCTCAAATTCAACATGCGGATTCACAAGATCCTGCTACTGATATTCCCGAACAAACTGAAGTTACTATTCCCGAAGAAGATACG
>VYFM01000723.1 GCA_009842375.1 Candidatus Poribacteria bacterium
TTAAACTTGGAACGCATTACTCTTAACCTCTCCTGTATCCTGCTGATATTTGGTTTAACCATCCCTGCATTAAGTCAAGGAGAGAAGAAAGAAGATCTGATTGGACATTGGACATTCGAGAAAGGTGTAGAATTAGAAGACCATACAGGTCATTTCGGTGATATAGAATTAAGAGGTGCTGAAGTCAAAGATGGAAAATTACATATTGATAATAATAAATGGGCGTTGACAACCGGATATAATGGACCGCAGATTGGTCCTGATAAAACTTTGGTAACTTGGATATATCTTGATGACCTAAATGTTACACATGGAGCCCCACTTGCAGTAAATAAGAGCAGTGGAGATACCTTTGATGCTATCGTTTACGCTGAGAGACAGCAACGGCGTTGGATGGCAGGTAGTAGTCATTTTAGACGCACACAGGATGCAGTTCCTGGTTTTGAAGAGAAAGAAACAGGTAAACTCATACAATTAGCGATTTCTTATGAGAATGATAATGATATGGCAAAGATAATGATTTACCGAAACAGTGACATCATAGGTGACTATACACTTGGACCCATCCGGTCATGGGTGGAAGGTGATGTAGAAGCACTCTTTGGTCCTCGTGCGCTAATCGGAGGGACAGCTTATGGTTGGGTTGTCGCACGCGTTGAAGATGCAAGAATCTATAACGCAGTTCTCACTGAAAAGGACATAAACAACTTAGCGGTGGATACACTTGATGTTGAAGCAAGTGGTAAACTAACAACGACATGGGGTGCTATAAAAAATAGGTAGAAACCTACTTGTAGGCGTACTTATGAAAAAGGTGATTAAACCATAAGGATTTGCCAAAATTGAACAACACAATAACACTTGAATCAGGTACAGAACTGTTTATTGATGATTATCTGATTGCCTCAAAACAAGGTGTAAAACGATCACTACATCCATGTATCAAACACGAAGTACCCGTGCTTGAACCGGATCCTGATAACCCATGGGAACATGGAGGTCCAGATCAATCAAGACGTGTTCATCTTTATGGGACAACGATGTACGATAAGGCTTATGGGAAATATAGGATGTGGTATATGTGTCGCATGGGACCACATTGGCGTTTTAATGCAAATGAGATTCCTGGACTTTACGTTCCACGTCCAGATAGAAATCCTTCTACCTATAGAGGAAAAACACACGATGCTTATGGACGAAAGTTTGTTGAAAACGATCGCGGAGACCTAACATGTTATGCGGAAAGCAATGATGGATTGACATGGACAAAACCAAATCTTGGTCTATTTGAATTCAACGGTAATCCAAACAATAATATAGTTTGGGACTTACACGGAGCGTGTGTATTCCGTGATGACAATGAGACCAATCCACAGAAACGGTATAAAATGATCGGTTTTTGCAGACGGTATCGCAACGTATTCCTTCTCACATCACCAGATGGAATCCAATGGGATGACTCAGACTATTTGGAACCTGTGGCAGATCGGAACAATGAAGGGGCATTTAATATAATCTATGATAAGAATGCTAAACTATTCCGTGCGTATGCATTGATTCGCGGTCCGGATAAAGATGCCCGCAGGATGATTGCTTATACAGAAAGTCCTCAATTAGAAGGTCCTTGGAAGTCACTTGAACCGATGTTTGGTGCTAACGCGCAGGATGATGAAGTTGGAGTAAATAGATACGGTGCTGATCGCGCAGAAATACACAACATGTCTGGATTCCTATATCACAATATCTATATCGGAATTGCAGGCGTTCTTTACGTGACAGGTCCGGGTGCAGCGGAGCATGAAATTCCAGTTGATGGTCCAATCGATGCACAGCTTGTCTGCAGCCGAGACGGTTTCAATTGGGATTATCCTGATTCTGACAGGACATCGATCATTCCCAGAGGTGAACCCGGCACCTTTGACACGGGTATGATTATGGGAACAGCAACACAACCTATCATCACAGAAGATGAAATCCACTGGTATTATACTGGAACAGAACATACACACGGTGCTGCAATGAAGGATAGACATAAGGCAATCGGACTTGCGAAATGGCGATTAGACGGTTTCGTCTCACTTGATGCAGATGAATCTGAAGGAGTGATTGAAACCGTTCCACTGCAAATTCCAAACGGAGAACTGGAAATTAACGCTAATGCAAGTGATGGGAAAATCGTTATTGAAGTCTTGACGGCAGATGGACATGTTCAACCAGGATTCTCTATTGAAGACTGTGTACCAATGACAGACGATAAAATACGACATCAAGTGCAATGGAAGTCTGCTTCGTTGGAAAAAGCGGAGCAGCCGCTTCGATTCCGTTTTATTTTGAAAGGTGCAAAGATCTACGCCTTCAGTGTAGGTGTAACTGCCTGAAAACATGATTAATAGATTACTCTAAATTAATGCGGTCATTCCATTACATACGGATCTAATTCTTTTGCCTTTTCAAAGTCTGCTTTTGCTTCCTCTTTTCGTCCAAGTGCTTCTTTTGCATGAGCGCGTTCATAATATGCCTCTGCATATTTTGGGTTTATCTGTATAGCTCTATCAAAATCAACAATCGCTTCCTGTAAGTTTCCAAGTGCTACATTAGTAAGACCTCTATATTGGAATGCATAAGCGTTATTTGAATCCAATTGTATAGATTTTTCTATATCCATAAGTGCATTTGCATATAATTCTTGCGAATTATCCAATTGACCAAAAAAGTTTTCAGCTATCCCAAGTTGATAACTCGCCCATCCCCTATGGTTGTATGCAAACGCATAGTCTGGATTTATATGTATCGCCTGAATACAATCCTCAATTGCAGCAATTAACTTATGACGTGCTACCTCTTTATTTCCTGCCATAGCATTCAGTCGTCCGATATTTCCACTCACCCATCCCCTATCACTGTAGGCATCTTCAAACTTTGGTCTAAGTTCTATCAACTTCGTAAGATCTACAAAAGCATCTTTATACAGTGTTAGAGCGACTTCTTTATGCCTTATTTTTTCTTCAAAATTTGCCAGTTCACTTTTTAACCATGATCTATAATGGTATGCATTCGGATAATTAGGTTCCAACTGGATAACCATAGTAAAATCTGATATTGCTTCTTGATATAGCCTTCGTAAGTCTTCATTATCTCCTTGTTTCACATAAGATTTTAAATTATCAGACTTCATTAAACCACGATTGTAGTATATTTTAAAGTCGTTTGGTTCTAAATTGATTGCCTCAGCATAGTCTTCAATTGATGCTGCATACATTCTTTGGGCTTCTTCAGCATTTCCTTGATTGAATTCATATAGTCCTATCTTAGACTTTGCAGAGCCGCGTAGGCTGTAAGCATCACCGTAGTCCGGATAAATTACAATTGTCTCATTAAGGTCTTCAATGACTTCTTGAT
>VYFM01000468.1:0-673 GCA_009842375.1 Candidatus Poribacteria bacterium
GCCTAAATGGCATTCATACCCGGGGAACGCCTAAATGGCGTTCATACCGTTGATTTCTTGATTTGGCGTATTCTGCCATTGGCATTCCCCGGATTTCATGAATGACGCAGATATATTTTTGATGTTTTGTCCTCGCTTTCAATGGATTGATGTTATTCTTTTCAAATAGGGTTGGAAGGTGAAGCCTCAGAAAACAGCGTTCCTCCGCGTAATCGGCGTCCTCCGCGATTCTGACAACACACATGCCAAAAACTTTACACACCCTATATGGAGCCAGAGTTATTCAATTGTCGCGATTCAACATTTTCAGTATCACGGATGGACGCTTAATCAAGAAATTAAGAATGTGTCAAAAATGTCAAACTTTAGAGTATTTAGAGTCAATCGCACTTTTGATGATTGGACGCTAAAGCTATAAACCTATATCAACGTTGGTTGGAGGCTTATTTATCACTAATATAGTCAGGAACCACTCTAAAGTTTGACATCTTTCTATAACTCAGATAGTTTGTAAGATAAATCAATTCGTGTGTGAATTGCGTTTGGAACCTCTAAGATATTTGCGTTTCGTGACAATCGAAAGGCTCGGGGAGTTCCTATTTTTTTACTTGTTTTTCATTTATATGTATGGTATTATATAGATATTGTATCAAGGACATTGTATATGCAGCGT
>VYFM01000468.1:683-3393 GCA_009842375.1 Candidatus Poribacteria bacterium
TGGCGTTGTATGATATACTTGAAAACATTAGACATTATATATCCTATAGTTATATTACTTACCTCTTATCTGCCAAACTCTTTATTCCTTTGTTATAGAAAACCATTTTATACTTTTCTGTAACGTAACACGGAATAGTTTCGTTAATAATAGCGAAACTTGTTTCAATAATATTCCTTTGGCTAAAGGAGGACAAGGGAGGGTTTAGCCTATGGCGCGCCAAACAAAAAACGACCTATCCGCTACCGAAGATATTTATTTGGCTTCACAAGCAAAAGAAGGTGATGAAGCTGCGTTTAGTCAGCTGTTTGATAAACACTATAATTGGGTTTATAGCAAGGCTTATCGAATACTTAAGGATCACCAAGATACAGAAGAGGTTAGTCTTGATGTTTTCACAAAAGTCTGGCGAGAATTACAAAACGAAAAATGGGATCCCAAGAAAGGCAGCTTTCAAGCGTGGTTAAATATCGTTGCCCGAAACACTACTATTGATGCAATACGAAAAAGAGATCGAATCCGTGAATCGCTACTAACTCTTGAAGAGCAAGATGATCTGCCGTTAAATGAATATGAAGATGGGAAACCAGGACCCGATAAACACATTATAGCACAAGAGGCACAAGAAATATTAGAAAAGGCTCTTGAACAGGTGACAAAACCGAACCACCGCATCGCATGGATTTTAAGACATTTAGAAGGATGCAGTGTCGCTGAAATATCACGAATTCTAAACCGGAAAGATGGAACAGTAAAAATATGGATTTTCCGTTGTACACAGGAACTTAGACAAATACTTGTTAATAAAGGAATTCGATGGATACAATAATGCAGTTATAGTTATTATATATAAATGGAGGAAAACTAATGCATTTTCTTAGAAAAACACCAAAGAACGCTCGGTATAGCGATACCGATATAAAAGAATCAGAAATTCTGGAAGCTTATACCTGTTGGCTGAAAAATGAGAAACTCAGTCGGAAACAGAAAGGTCTGCTTAAAAACATTCAGGGATCAACACACTTTCATAAGGTAAAGGATCTGATTGATTTCGCACATTATCGTTTTCAAGAAACAGAAAGCGTTACACCTCGTACAGGTTCAAAAGAACGCGTTGCTGAAAAACTAATGGAAGCAATAAAAAGTGAAACACAACAGACCACCGTTGCTGTTCCTCAGCCAGCCTATAGTCCAGAAGCAATGGGGAATGTAGATACGGATGTATTACCCAATTCACTAAAAGCTCCGAATGAAGATGAGTTGAAACAGTGGAATAGCCCTGAGAATACAGAAAAAACTGATACACGAACATTAGCACATCTCAATCTTACGTTTGAGGCACATGATGATGAGATCTCTATCACAGATTTGGGCAGCCCGACACAAATTTATGTTGACGGGATCCGTGTAAATGACTCAGCCCCAATTCAGGAAGGGGCAGAGTTCAAGTGCGGCGATATTACTTTCCAAATCGTTGACATAGAGACATCTTAATCCATAAGGGGAACAAGAGAGAGACATCGCAATATTACATAACAGTTTCTGACATCTGTTTAGAAACTTACATATTATATATACTCCCTTTTGTTCTCCCATTTCCAATAAATAACAAATCTGTGCATGATACGTCAGCAGTCGCCTTATCCTATTTCCAGCAAGCAGCGACTTATTATCAACAAGCCCGTTATGTTGAGGCAATTCAGCACTACTTATCTGGCTTGAAATATGACAAGAGTCGTTACCATATTTACGCTGACCTTGCGAAAGCCTATGAAATGGTAGGGAAGTGGGAACAAGCATTGGTGTATTTGGATAGGGCACTCAAATTGTGTCCTGATTCACCGACAGTCCTGAGACGACAAGCGCGGATCAAAGAAGAAAAAACATACTATCAGACACTAATCTCTCAAATAGATTTAGTGGATAATGCCACCCGACAGTTTGATCCGACCATTAACACCGAAAATTCAGTACGCCCTCAACACATAGTAGAATACAAGTTTTTCAAACTCACTGTAGAACCTGCTGTCACACCAAAAACGCTCTGGTACATCTGTCAACTCATTGAAAGAGCACACGACGAAGTTGGTTTGCATCTTGATTGTTATCCGAATAATCAAGTTTGTATTTCAATAATAAATACATACGATGCACCTACACAGACAAACCTACCGAAATGGGCAAGTGGACGTTATGATGGAAACATTCTGCTGAAATATTGTGCTGATGAGGAACCGGAACTGGGTGTACTCTATTCTCTAATCCGACATGAATGGACACATCTGTTAGTTGAACTGCTAACACATGGTAAATGTCCAATTTGGTTTAACGAAGGACTCGCACACACGATTGCTCGCCCCTTGTTGTCTTACGAAAAACTCTCCTTACAACAAGCAGACGAAAACGGCACGTTACCAACGATATCTGAATTGAACCAACCCTTTACAACATTTGGTGTCTCAGAACGAAAAATTGCTTATCTTCAATCCTCAGCAATCGTTGCATCTCTAATTGATGAGGGTGGTTTCTCTTCAATCCGACAATTTCTAAGTCTAATTGGGAATGGTATTCCTATGGAAAAAGCGTTGTGGAAAGTTTACAATAAAAGTATACTATCAAATTGACAGAGTGAATACATTCCTATAATCTCGTTATCACAGTCTGATTCCCTAATTCAATGTTCCTCACCAATCATTCATAACATAGATAC
>VYFM01000496.1 GCA_009842375.1 Candidatus Poribacteria bacterium
GTCAATGGAGATAGTGCTTGTGCCACCAAGCCTTTGACATTCTCGTTCTTGTAGGACACGCAGCAACTTCGCTTGCAAAGTGAGTGGCATATCCCAAATTTCATCGAGAAAAAGTGTCCCGGTGTTCGCTTGTTCAAACTTCCCGATTCGCTGATAGGTTGCTCCGGTGAAAGCCCCGCGTTCATGTCCAAATAATTCACTTTCAATCAAGTCGGTTGGTATTGCAGCACAATTGATGGCAACGAAAGGACCTACTTTTCGCGAGCTATTATGATGTATTGATTTTGCGATCAATTCTTTGCCGGTCCCAGTTTCACCTTGAATTAGGACAGTAATATCCCCTGCTGCCGCTGTTTGAATCTGGGTGAATACTTGTTGCATTTTTTTGTTTTTGCCGATAATTTCGCCAAAGGAATGGTCTGTTTCAAGTTTAGTCTGTAATGCCATGATACCTCCTTTCATAAAAATTAACGCGAGTTGGATATGCCGAACATCTCTCGGATCTTCGCTGAAACATTAACCATAAACACTGACAGATTCGCAACGTTGGTTACTGGTAATTCCTTGACTGCGGGACCTCGTCATGATGTGACAGAAGCCCCTGCATTGATTACTGGCTATAAGTGTGAATATGTTATAGCGGATACGACTTATGACTCCGATGCGTTTTGCAAATTGAAAAATTCTGCACTGTTGTATTGCCTCCTTTAGGGAGAACGAGCCCGGACTTGATAGAAACCCGCTGGTTGAAAGCCAACAGATTATAACTCCGATACCCCGATCAAAGCATGTACAATTGTATCAATATTATGTCGGATCATCCCGATGTATGTGCCTTCAGGTGTTCCCTCGTTTCCCATAGCGTCTGTGAAGAGCACACCACCAATCTCTACACTAAATCCTTTTGACTTTACAGCGGCTTTCACCGCTTCGAGATTCCGTGAAGAGACGGATGACTCTACAAAAATAGCAGAGATACCCCGCTCCGCAATAAACGTCGCCAATTCCTGTACATCAGTGATACCAACTTCTGTCGCGGTGCTTATACCTTGTAATCCGCGCACCTCAAACCCGTACGCCTTTCCGAAGTAGTTAAAACAGTCGTGCGCTGTCACAAGGACGCGTTGCTGAGATGGTACGCGTTCCACTTGCGACTTCACGTATTCATCGAGTTCCATGAGTTTCGTGAGGTAGTGTTCGGCGTTGCTTCGGTACAGGACAGTGTTATCGGCATCGAATTCACTCAGGACATCGCGAACCTTTCCGACCGCTTGCATCCAAAGTTTCACGTCAAACCATAAGTGCGGATCGTAGAGTCCCTTGTATTCTGACGGTGTTAGCAGTAGATTCCGATCTACTCCGTCTGTTACAGCGACCGTCAGCGTATCCTTCGACATCTTCGAAAGGATGTCCGCCATTTTTGCTTCAAGGTGCAGCCCGTTATAGAAGATGATGTGTGCTGAACTGAGTCTTTGAACATCTTTAAACGTCGGGTTGTAAAAGTGTGGGTCTACCCCAGGTTCCACCATCCCGTTCACCTCAACGCGCGTACCGCCAACATTTTTAACAATATCAGTAATCATACCGATCGTGGTAACAACGCGAAGTTTATCGTTTGTATCAGCATCCTGTTGTTCCTTCGGATCACAGCCAGACCATACCAGTATACCTATTAAACACACTAAAACGTATATTCTCTGCATAATTTTTTTCTGCATAATTTTATACACCTTCTAGCTCATCTGTTAGACGGGTCTTACATAGGTGCCGATTTACAAGGTGTGCGGATGCAAGTAAAATCGCACCGATACTGTTGTTCGAGCGGTAGCGATGAATGTCAACGCCACTAACAGTATCAAGAATGCTCGCCAGCTTTGATGGTGTTGAACACCCCACGCTAAACTCCCAATTGCCAGTGCAATTGCACCGATGATAAGGTACAATTCAGCACGTTCAGTCGCAAGGAAACTGAGACCGATCAAAGGTAAAATAGTTACCAAAAGCGGCATCGCCATGCAATGGATCGCGCATGCAAAAGATAGACATGCGCCAGTATTGTCTACTAATTCTTGACTAAAATATTTTTTCATTTTTCTCCTTAGAAAATTAAAGATGGGGCGATATGATAGACATTATCGCCCGCGTCTTACGGTTTTAAAAGTTAAGTTTATACAAGAGTTTCACATTCCGTCCCGGTTCCGGCATTGCCGATTTGATGCGGGACAGATGTTCACGATACGTTGTATCTAAGAGGTTTTCAATCTCGAAAACTACCATGTTCTCAAGCTGCCACCACGAAAAATTGAGATAACTCCCGATATCATAGACGAGATAACCGTCTGTGGGTTCCTCAAATTCGCCGAGTCGGGTTTGGCTGCCTGAGAAACGGGACGCGACATACAAATGCCACGGGGTAGGCGTGTAGCTGATGACAAATTTACCGTTGAGGGGTGGAACACGCTCCAGCGGTCGCCCATTGGCTTGAATCGTTCCGTTGACGTAACTCATATTGAGTTGAAGATGGACCTGCGGCAGTACCTCACCACCTATTTGGATTTCAGCCCCATCCATCACAACGTCGTGTCCCATGTATTGATAAATCCATAACCATCCTGCTGCGCCGCTGCCCCACTCTTTTTTACCACTGTTCGTTGGAACAAGATAGTTCTGTATCTGATTCCTGAAAAGGGCAAAATTGAGTCTGAACCTGTCATTTGCGTATTTGACGAAGAGTTCAGTACCGTATCCGTTTTCGGGTCCCAGTTCTGCATTGCCGATTTCGTAGGAATAGACAGCAAGGTGGGGTCCATCGCTGAAAAGTTCCTCAATACCCGGTGCGCGAAAGGTTTTCATCAGGGTAGCCCCGGTACTCAGTCTATCCGTCCAATGGTAAATTCCAGAGGTAGCCCCGGAGAAACCGTTGAAATCGCGGCGTTGGACGGTTCCGGCTCGGACAACTGCCCCAGGTCGAAACGGTTCCGAACGCCTGAGGTCGTAGCGGATAGCCCCCTGTAAGGTGAATTTGTCGAAGTTACGCTGGTTTAGATAAAATCCTGCCAACGCGAGTTCACGGGTGTGCGGTGTCCAATAAAATCCATCTGTGGCATGGTCTCGGTATTCCCACCAAACACCTGCAATCGCGTTGTTTGACAGATGAGCCATCGCTGAGACGTTGTAGGTTAACAGACCGAATTCGACACCAAGTCTCCCGTTGGACTCGAACTCTTGATGCTGATAACGCGTATAGGCAGTCTGGAGTTTTACCTTTTCAAGTATCGTTGTATTGAATCGGTACTCCATCTGTCCTTCGTAACGCTGCTTGTCGAGTTCGATGTTAACCCCGCTAATATGTCCCTCTGGTGAGCCGGGAACGCCGTAATCTGAGCGATA
>VYFM01000099.1 GCA_009842375.1 Candidatus Poribacteria bacterium
GGGAAACCCCGCACATACGCAACAGTGTCAAAAGCTTTACACCACCCTTAACTAAAAATATAATTGACACCATCGGGTAATGGTGGTACAATTGAAATTGTCTTATGAGTCGGTTGGAGGTAAATCTATTATGGACAAAGTGCTGGTTAGCGATTTGCTATCACAGCAGGGATTAGATGTTTTAATCAAGAACGGTAATTTTAAGGTTGATGTCGAATTAGAGTTGTCGCCTGAGCAACTATTGGAACGAATTGGAAACTATGATGCCCTATTGATTAGAAGTGAAACGAGGGTAACTGCGGATGTCATTGATGCGGCAAAGCAGCTGAAGGTTATTGGACGCGCTGGAGTTGGTGTAGACAATATAGATGTAGAGGCAGCAACACGAAACGGTATTTTGGTCGTCAACACGCCTACTGGTAATACAATTGCAGCAGCAGAACATACCATCGCACTGTTATTAGCACTTGCACGTAATATTGTGCCTGCAGGTATTTCCCTCAAAAACCGCACTTGGCAACGTAGCGACTTTATCGGTGTAGAGTTATACGGTAAAGTATTCGGGACAGTCGGACTCGGTCGAGTTGGACGTGAAGTTACCCAGCGAGCACACGCTTTTGGCATGCAACTCATCGCTTATGACCCACATATATCTGCCAATGCTGCCGATAAATTGGGCGTTCGACTTGTTGATCGACAAACCTTATTTTGTGAATCAGATTATATCTCAATTCATACCATCCTCAATGCCGATACCTACCATAGCATAGGTGAAGCGGAATTCCAACTAATGAAACCATCTGGACGTTTGATAAACTGTGCACGTGGCGGTATCATCGACGAAGAAGCACTTTTTCACGCATTGAAGGAGAAACGAATTGCTGGTGCCGCACTTGATGTATTTGAAGATGAACCTGCAATTGAAAATCCATTACTTGAATTGGATAACGTACTCGCACTACCACACCTCGGAGCATCAACAACGGAAGCACAAGAACATGTTGCTATTGAAGTAGCACAACAAGTCATCAATGCCCTAAACGACAAACCTATTGCCAACGCTGTTAATCAACCCAAAATTGATCCGAGGGTGTTTGATATATTAGGTCCCTATTTGGAACTTGCAGAAAAGATCGGAAGTTTTCACGCACAAATCGTTGAAGGACAGGTTTCTGCTATCAGAATACATTACAGTGGAACCCTGTTCCAGAAAGAAGATGTAACACCTATCACTGTCGCACTACAGAAGGGAATACTAACACCAGTATTAACTGAGGTGAATTATGTCAACGCCCCATTTCTCATCAAACAGCGCGGCATATCCGTAACTGAAACAAAAAGTGATGCACAAGCGGATTTCGCAAACTTGATGACAGTCACTGTAATTACTGATAAGGGGGAGACAATTCTTGCAGGAACAACATTTGGCAAGAAGGATATTCGTATCGTTCTTATTAACCAACTTCACCTTAACGTAACACCAGAAGGTTATATATTGCTCATATACAATCGTGATCAACCTGGGATGATCGGACTAATAGGAACTATTTTGGGTAAGCATAACATCAACATCGCAGATATGACAGTTGGACGTTCAGTAATAGGAGAATACGCACTTACAGTGATTACTGTAGATAGTTTAGTACCACGAAATGTAATTAACACAATCGCAGCACAGGAAAAAATTGATTTCGTCAAGCAGGTTATTATATAGAAACAAGATTGTATATACTTTGGGAGAGTTAGTTTGGATGCAAAACAGATATGTTTGTTGATCAATGATGAGATACCGAAAGAAAAGTTATTTTCCGCAGAAAAACGAGATGTTCATCCTAACTGTAATACGTCATGGAGAATCTCACCAGAACCTTTCTGGATTTCACAAAAAGAACTAAGTTGGTTTGAAGAACTGGGTCCACATTTATTACAGTTTTATCGCGCCTGCAATTTACTCTATTCACAAAGTGTCCGCGGCATTCAACCTTCTTGGATAGCAGAATATTTGGATATTGGCAAGCCTGAGAATGTCATTCAACAAGGACGGATGAATCGGTTTAAAAGCCAACTTCCTGGTGTGATTCGACCAGATATATTACCTACCTCAGAAGACTCACGCGTAATTACTGAATTGGACTCTATCCCCGGATTCATCGGTGCGACAGGTTGTTTAGCGAGATTATATACGAAACTTGGATATTCCATCATCGGTGGTAAAGACGGCATGGTAAATTCCTATGCTGAGATGATCCGCGCTCTGGCAAAGAAGGATGATCCTACACTTGCAATTGTGGTTTCTGATGAATCTGAAGACTACCGTCCTGAGATGATATGGCTGGCTAATGCCCTTAGTGAAGCTGGACTTAGAACTGAAGCAGTAAAACCACATGAAGTCGTTTTTACTGAGGAAGGGCTACTCGTAGAATGTCAATCTGGCAAGATGAATGTTGATGTCGTATACCGTTTCTACGAGATGTTTGATCTTCCGAATATACCAAAAGCAGAACTGATATTCTATAGTGCTAAGAAACGTAACGTTGTCATGACACCTCCACCGAAAGCATATTTGGAAGAAAAATTGTATTTTGCACTCTTTCATCACCCATCACTACAGTTTTTTTGGAAACGTGAACTGGGTAAGAGAACGTATCCATTCCTACAGGAGGTAATTCCGCAAACATGGATTCTCGACCCGCACCCTCTTCCACCGCATGCCGTGATACCTAACTTAGAGATAGATAATACTCCTGTAACCGATTGGCGACAACTTTCCAGTGTTACACAAAAACAACGAGAATTGGTCATCAAACCTTCAGGTTTTTCTGAACTTGCTTGGGGTAGCCGTGGTGTTGCTATAGGACATGACCTGCCAACAGAGGAGTGGGAAGCAGTTATTGAAAACGCCTTAGCAAAATTTGAGAAAACACCTTACATCCTCCAGCAGTTCCACACTGCAAATCGTATTCGGATGCAATATTACGATTTTGACTCTGAGGAGATACAAGAGATGCCATCACGTCCACTACTTCGTCCATACTATTTTGTTGTGGGGGACACGGTGAAACTTGGCGGTATACAGGCTGCTGTCTGCCCAGCGGATAAGAAGATCTTGCACGGCATGGTAGATTCAATCATCGTGCCATGTGCAAAAAGAGAAGCAAAATCATCTAATTTGCATTGAAATGACGAGAGTGGTTATTATTTTGTATACACCTTATCTCTATTGGACTACAGCGTATCTCATAATTTGAATGAAACCAAGTGATAAAAAAAGGAGAAACTGTGTTCAATCAATTTTTCAATTACCTCTTCTTGTTTTATATTTCATTTATAATTATTGGTTGTAGCACAATTTTTTCAGCTCAGGAATGGAGTGATAACTATGCACTAATG
>VYFM01000266.1 GCA_009842375.1 Candidatus Poribacteria bacterium
CTAATGATTAGTGTAAACATTAGGTTTTCTTTTTAATCCAATCGTTCTTCAACAATACAAACGAGTTCTCCTTCTGCAAGTTTTACATCAAGACGTTCACCTACATTAGTCTGTTGAATTGAAGTAACAATCTGTCCTGCCAATGTCCTACAGATACTATATCCACGGTTTAACGTTGCTAATGGACTAAGTGAATTTAATCGATCAACTAATGATTGCAAACGGATGTTCTCATCATCTAATTTTTCTTTTATCGCTCTATGATTTGCAGCCTCAAGTCCATCTACCGATTGGGAAAACTGAAGAATTGTATCCATTCTTCGGGATGGTGAAAGTCCTTCGTCAAACGTATTAAGTTGAGTGTGTTGTGCTGTTAGTCTCTGTGAAATTAGTTGGTTAAGACGGGAAATTGTGGCATCAAGGTTGTTTATTAGTTCCTGTTGATCTGGCACAACATGTTCAACAGCAGCTGACGGAGTAGGAGATCGGTGATCCGCAACCATATCAGATATAGTAAAATCTGTTTCATGACCAACTGCCGATACAATTGGTATTATTGAGTCAAAAATTGCTCTTGCAACTATTTCTTCATTAAATGCCCACAAGTCTTCCATTGAACCACCACCACGTCCCACAATAATTACATCTATGTCTGTTCTTTTATTCAATGCACGTATGGCAGTTGCAATTTGTTCTCCAGCCGCCTCTCCCTGAACAAGAGTCGGATATAACAGAAGTTCTGCTAATGGATATCGTTTATTAAGCTGTTGCTGAATATCCTGTATAGCAGCACCTGTCTCAGATGTAATTACACCAATTTTTTGAGGAAATACAGGTAACGGCTTTTTATAGCGATCATCAAATAAACCCTCTTCAAATAGTCTCTGTTTTAGATCTTCAAATGCCTTCTGTAGTGCTCCAATGCCAAGTGGTTCAACTTTATTCACTGTTATTTGATAATTGCTACCTGCAGAGTAAATACCAATCTGTCCCTGCACTAATATCTCTTCACCATCACTCGGCAAGAATTGTAATCGTGAGGCACTACTACGCCAAATTACGCCTCTGATATTACTTTTCTCGTCTTTTATAGTAAAATAAATATGTCCAGATGTGGGACGACTTAGATTTGAAACTTGACCCTTAACCCACACATTTTGAAGTATAGGTTGTCGCTGTATAACGCGCGATAGAGTATGACAGATCTGTGTTACACTGAAAATAGTACGAGGAATCGGTATATCTAAAGGCATTTAGAATCATTCCATTCAAGTCATAGTACCCACTACCTAAAGGTAAGGGCTTGTGCTTCCTCGCAGACTGCCGATCTGAGCTACGTCTTCCGTCTGCTCCACTTTAGGCAGCTAAGCCTGCCTGTTTGATATTGATAGCAGCGTTTATGTCTCTATCATGCGTTGTCCCACATGCAGGACACGTCCACTGTCTATCTTCAAGAGTTAGATTTTTATTCTGATACCCACAACTACTACAAGGTTTCGTTGTAGGTGTCCATTGTCCTATCTGAATAAGTTGTTTGCCGTGTTTAGCACATTTCTGTTCTAATAGTTGAATAAACTGGTAGCAGGCTAAATCACTGATTTTGCGTCCCCACAAGCGTTTCATGCCATCAATGTTCAGTGTTTCCATAACGATAGTATCATAGGTGCTACAAAGCATATCAGCAAGTTTCCACTGCCAATCTAATCGTTGCCTTGCTACTCTACGATACTGTCTTGACAACGCACGCTTACAACGATACCAGTTGCCAGATTTATACACTTTCCTACTCACAGACTTGTGTAATGATTTCAACTTATTCAATGATTGTTCCAGATATTGCGGCGAGTGTATCTTCTCACCATCGCTACTTGTCAAAAATGTTTTCAATCCAAAGTCAAAACCTGCTCTCTTACCTGTCTTGGTTTTGACTTCAGTATCATCAACATCATCACAAGAAAAGCATATCCAATAATCACCACATAAGTCACGCTTGATTGTGATTGTCTTTATATCACCTATAATTTCGCAATGTTTATGAAAAGAGAACCATGTATCTATACAGTTGATCCTGATACGATTGTCTTGTAGTTCGTATCCTGCTTGTGTGAAAATCATTGAGTCGTATTTGTATTGTGGTTTGATGTGCGGTTTACCAACCTTTTCTGTCATCTTACCTACTTTACGTGCTTCCATGTTTCTAAAGAAAGCATCATACGCTTTACCCATACGCAACACAACATCTTGAATAACTTGACTCGGTAAAGCACGCCAGTGTGGTTTCGTTCGCTTTTTCAGTTTAGCAACATGCGCGTTCATACAATACGCTGATATGTTTTTCTCATATCTGCGGTAATACCTACGTTGTAAACGCATAATATGCACATGAATAGCATGCATATCGTCAAGCGTATTACCTAACTTGATTGTGTTCTTTTGGCTTTGTATCTTATATTTATAGGTTTTTCTCATGATGAGCCTTTTCAGTAAAGAGCCCTTTTCCCATTTTTAGTGATGTCGCAGATACTCATAACATCCACCCCTGAAAAGGTATCTATATTATTTCATATTGCTTTCTCAATATCAAGGTGTTTGCCCGTCTACATCCCACAAGCTAAAGCATGGGGATTTGATGGGAAGAGTGTTAAGCACAGAATTAACCAATGTAAGCAGTAGAGATTGAAATTGATTTTCAAATCTGATATTGAATTCTCTCAATATTCTCAGCTAAACCTGTTTCTTCATTCAATTCAATCTGAACAGCATTTAACCTGATATTGTCTTTGGCAACTCCAAAACGGGAAGGCATCAATGTCAAAAAACTATCAATGACTTGTTCAATTTTACTACCAATGACTGAATCGTGTGGACCTGTCATACCAACATCTGTGATATATGCAGTGCCTTGTGGCAGAATCCGTTCATCTGCAGTCTGGACATGCGTATGGGTTCCAATCACTGCACCAACTTTACCATCTGCATACCATCCCATGGCAATTTTTTCTGATGTCGCTTCAGCATGAAAATCCAAAATTATGTACGGTGTCTCATCTTTCACATTAGTTAAGATTGAATCCAGGGCATGAAACGGATTGGTGTATCTATTCATGAAAATCTGACCTGCAAGGTTGATTACAGCAAGTCTCTTATTGCCATCAGCAGAAGAAACAACAGTAAATCCTCGTCCAGGAACATCCACTGGGTAATTAGCAGGACGAATCAACTGGGGAGTTGTATCAACGAAGTCAAATATTTCTTTCTGTGCCCAAACATGGTTTCCGCTTGTAATAACAGAAACACCTGATGCTAACAATTGATCTACAATATCAAATGTTAAACCTTTCCCTCCAGCAGCATTTTCACCATTTGCAATGATGAAGTCATATGTATT
>VYFM01000631.1 GCA_009842375.1 Candidatus Poribacteria bacterium
GTGTTATATAGTATGGATAAACTTGGCGCAGCTGCAGATCAATTTGAGCGTGTCATACAATTGGAACCACGTAACTTGACAGCGAACTTCAACCTTGCATTAATGTATGAATACACAGAACGTAATGAACTCGCTAAAACTCAATGGAAACGTTTTCTTGATTTAAACCCACCTGAACAGTGGAAAGTGCAAGCACAGAACCATTTAAGCAAACTTGGTGGATTGTAATATCCCGATTTGAATAAGTACACTTTTGGATTAGCACTACAAAGGTATCTGAACAGTGTTAGATGTTGATTCTTTACGTGAGAGACTGAAAACAAGAATCGTTGGTAAATCGAGTATAGTTTATTACGATGAAGTCACATCAACAAATGATGTTGCAATTGATCTCTGTAAGAGAGTTGGAGCCGAAGAAGGCAAACTTTTCATCACAGATTATCAAACTACTGGTCGTGGTAGATACGGGAGAACATGGGTTGCTCCATTGGGTAAATGTATCCTTGCTACAGTCGTGTTCAGACACCGCCTGAAACAGGAACAGGTGCATTTACCGAATTTAATTGGGGCACTTTCAATTGCTCAAGGGATACATGCAATCACTGGATTATCAGCAAAAATTAAACATCCAAATGATGTGCGAATTGAGAAGTTGAAGGTCGCTGGTGTACTCACTGAGATTGAATACGATTTACATCGGCAACCTTTCTTTGTGTTAGGTTTCGGCGTAAATGTCAATATCTCCAAAGACGAATTGCCGGCAGAATTACAGAATACTGCAACATCCTTACGGATCGCTACTTCAGATAAAGACAATAATGAAATCTGTCGTCTATCTGTCCTACAAGCCATACTGGAAAAACTTGAAGAACATTATCTAACCTTGAAGTCTGGGAATATCCCACTGATAGAAGATAGTGTCAGGTTATGGGAAGAAGAATGAAAAGACTTGTCAGTGCTTGCCTACTCGGTGTTAATTGTCGTTATGATGCTGGAAACAGTCGTAACGAAAATGCCCTGAAACAACAGGAGACAGACGAACTGATACCTGTTTGTCCAGAGGAAGCAGGAGGACTTCCAACACCTCGTCCTGCTGTGGAAATAGTTGGAGGTGATGGGAATGATGTTTTGGACGGCAAAGCAAAAGTAATGACTGCGGATGGACAGGATAAAACGGAACAGTTTTTGAAAGGTGCCCAGCATGCGCTTGAGTTAGCACAGTCACAAGGTGCTACATCAGTTATCTTCAAATCCAGAAGTCCATCATGTGGGTGCGGAAAAATATATGATGGTTCTTTTTCGGGGACACTAATTACTGGTGATGGTGTAACGGCTGCTCTACTAAAACGTCACGGCATAAAGGTGATATCAATGTAGAACGGTCATTATTCTGTTATCTTCCTAACCTATCAATTCCTGCACTTTCTCACCTATATTTGGACTTCGCATCAACGATTCTCCAACCAAAATTGCATTTACTCCCGCATTTTCCAATGAATCCACATCAGCACGTGTATATATTCCACTTTCACTAACAATCACCTTATCTGAGGGAATGTAGTCAAGCAACTTGAATGTTGTTGCAATATCTGTATTGAATGTTCGCAAATCTCGATTGTTGATGCCTATAATTTCTGCTCCAGTATCCAGTGCGATTTCCAACTCCGTTTTTGTATGGACTTCCACCAGTGATGCCATTGAAAGTGATGTAGCAATCTGTTGAAACTCCTGAAGCTGTAGTTGCGTCAAGGCAGCAACAATAAGCAATATAGCATCTGCACCCGCAACTCTTGCTTGATAGATGTGGTATGGATCAATGGTGAAATCTTTTCGGAGTATTGGAACATTAACTACCTCACGAATTGCTGAGAGATAGTCAAGTTTTCCATCAAAAAATCGGACATCAGTCAACACGGATATAGCAGCTGTCCCATTATCTCTATATGTCTTAGCAATATGGATAGGGTCAAAATCTTTACGAATAATACCTTTACTGGGAGATTTTTTCTTTATTTCAGCGATAAGGTTTACACGATTAGGCAAAGCAATCGCGCTCCTAAAATCCTTTGTAAGAGGTAAGTTATCCAACTTTGATTTCAACTTTGACAAAGGAACTTTCTCTTGTTCTAACTGAAGTTCCTTCAGTTTATGAGAAATAATCTTGTCTAATATCAATGGCATTCCTTTACTGTTGTGTAGCAAAAGTCAGTGTCATTAGCATGAACAGTGTTTTTAGATTCTGATTATTCATTTGATACCCTTTTCAATGCTTCCAATTTCTCTAAAGCACTTCCAGAATCAATAGAATCCGCAGCAATTTCCAACCCAGATTCAATATCCTCAGCTTTTCCACCAACCACTATTGCAGCTGCAGCGTTCAATAGAACAATATCTCTTTTTGGTCCCTTCTCACCTTTAAGGAGGTTTGTTGTAATATCTGCGTTTTCCTCTGGAGTTCCACCTTCAAGTGATGTGGGATTAGCCTTTTCAATTCCAAGCGTAGTTGGGTCAAATATATAGGTATTCACATCACCTTCTTTTAGGATAGACATACGCGTATTTGTTGTGGTAGTAATTTCATCTAATCCATCATTTCCATGCACTACATAGGCATGCTGCGTGCCAAGATTTTTTAGGACATTTGCATGCACTGATGTTAGTTCACGGGCATAGACACCTAATACCTGTGCTTTTGCTCCAGCAGGATTAGTGAGAGGTCCGAGTGCATTGAAAATCGTACGAATACCGATTTCTCTACGCGGACCTATCGCATATTTCATGGCACCGTGCAACATCGGTGCAAAAAGAAATCCTATATCGACTTCATCTATGCACTGTCCAACATGTTCAGGTGGTATCTCAACATTCACACCTAATGCCATTAGGACATTTGCACTGCCACTTTGTCGAGTCACACCACGGTTGCCATGTTTTGCAACAGGAATACCCGCACCTGCTACAACAAAGGCAGAAGTAGTAGATATATTGAATGAGTTCAGTCCTGAACCACCTGTACTACAAGTATCTACGACGAGCTCGTGTTTTGTGGGTACTTTGGTTGCTTTGTCTCGCATCACCCGTGCAGCACCAGTAATCTCTTCAATCGTTTCTCCTTTAAGACGTAATGCTGTCAAAAAACAAGCAATTTGTGCATCGGTTGTTTCCCCGTCCATGATTTCATTCATGGTTTCTACGATCTCTGTTTCAGTAAGATTGTTTCCCTCAATAACCTTTTGTATTGCTTCGCGAATCACGTAACATCCTCCGGATTGATAGTATTTACTTTATTATACCTATTACGTCTTAGTTTTTCAAGAAATGATGGTGATTCTATTTTATCAACGCAGTATTACGCTTGACATGTCTATGTTGTGTGCATATA
>VYFM01000398.1 GCA_009842375.1 Candidatus Poribacteria bacterium
AACCTAACAGGTTACGCTACAATTGTGTGCAAGTAATTATGGTTTCCACTATAAACAACATTAATATATACTAAATCTGCAAAGTGTTATAATCAAAATATAACTTTCTCTTTACAAAACATCCTGAAGAAAACGCGCTGTATGTGAATCTTTTGTCTCTGCAACATCTTCAGGTGTACCCATCGCGACAAGATATCCCCCCTCATCGCTTCCCTCAGGACCTAAATCAATAATCCAATCAGCAGATTTAATTACATCCAAGTTGTGTTCAACAGCGACTATTGTATTTCCTGCATCTACAAGTTTATTCAACACATTGAGCAGTTTTTGGACATCATCAAAATGCAAACCTGTTGTAGGTTCATCCATAATATAGAGTGTTGTACCGGTTTGTCGTCGGGCAAGTTCCTTTGCAAGTTTCACTCGTTGTGCTTCTCCACCTGATAGTGTCGTCGCTGCTTGTCCCAATTGGATATAATCCAAACCCACATCTGCTAATGTTTGGAGAGGTCGCTTAATACGCGCTACATTGCTGAATAACTCTATTGCTTCTTGTACTGTCATCTGTAATACTTCAGCGATGTTTTTACCTTTATAGCACACTTCAAGCGTTTCTGCATTATAGCCTGTACTATCACAATTTTCGCAAGGAATCCATACATCTGGTAGAAAGTGCATCTCAATACGATTAAAACGTTGTCCATCACAAACTTCACACTGCCCATACGAGAGATTGAAACTGAAACGTCCCCTATTAAAACCTCGCATTTTTGCATCCGGAAGATCTGCATACAACTCTCTAATTTTCGTAAAAAGATCTGTATAGGTGGCAGGATTTGAACGTGGTGTCTCACCGATTGGCTTTTGATCAATATGGATTAGTCTTTCAATTGGGGTAGTGCCCTGAATACTATCATATTCCGCTTTGCCATAGGGATTATCAGCAACTACGTTTCCTTTTCTGATTGATTTACGAGAGTCTAATGCGGGTCGTAGTGTGCCTTCAATTAAAGAACTCTTTCCACAACCTGAAACACCTGTAACACATGTCAATGTACCAAACGGGATTTCTATGTCAATATCCTTAAGATTGTTTGTTTTCGCACCATATAACTTCAACCATTTGCCTGAACCTTTACGACGAACCGCAGGCACTGGAATACGCATCTCATCAGATAAATATGCTTGTGTCAATCCTTTATCGTATTTTGTTTGCTTATTTTCAACAGAATTTTCCGTATCATCGGTATCTAATCTTGTAGAACAGGCTGAACAGGCTACTGGGTTACCATTTGTAAAAGCCTCAGGTGTCCCTATCGCAACGATTTCTCCGCCTTGTTTTCCCGCTTTAGGACCAAAATCTATAATATGGTCTGATGATAAAATGGTATCTCTATCGTGTTCAACAACAAGCACGCTGTTCCCAATATCGCGCAAATCTTTCATCGCAAGGATCAATCGTTCTTGGTCACGCGGGTGCAGACCAATACTCGGTTCATCAAGAATGTATGTTACCCCGGTGAGTCCAGTTCCAAGTTGACTTGCAAGTCGTATTCTACGTATTTCACCACCAGAGAGTGTGGGGGCAGGTCTATCCAGACCAAGATAACCAAGACCAATATCTTCCAGAAATTTTAACCGAATCTGAATTTGACGCAACAATTGTGCCTCAAATTCTGGTGAAGTATGGGTGTGGAGAGTTGGGTGTGTTGCTCTTGATGTAGAAACATCTTTTACCCGATTTCTTGCAGCTTCTGCTTCCTCGGCTCCAGCAGCAGTCGTAAGATGTTTTTCAATGTCCCCAATACGTGATGCGAAGAATGTATTGATATCCGAGATTGACATTGCCATAAGTTCGGCAATTGTCTTATCTGAGAATCTGACGTTACGTGGAAATTCATTTAATCTTGTTCCATCGCAGTCTTCACAGATTTCTTTATTTTCTGTCAAAAACCTACCGATTCCATCACAAGAACTACATGCACCTAATCTGTTATTAAAGGAAAAGTGTCGAGGTGTTAGTTGAGGAAAATTACGACCACATTTAGAACACATCGCATGTTCACTGAAAAAATACCTATCAGCGGCTTCATCAGATTTACTTGGTTCAATTACAACAAATCCTTCACTTTCAATGAGTGCTAATTCAATCGCTTCAGTGAAACGGCTTATTTCCTCATCAATAAGTTCAAGACGGTCAATCACAAGAAAGACTTCATGTCGACGTCGTTTATGTATTTCAGGTGCTTCATCAAGTCTATATATATCACCATCTATATATACCCGTGCATAACCCGTTCTCTGCAATCTGCGAAAAGCATCACTGTAATCCTCATTACCTTTAAGACCAGGAGTACGTACTTCTCCAATTACCACTTCTGAATCATCGTCAAAAGCCCTGAAATTTGTAAGAGGAGAATAGACATCAATCCTCTTTCCCCTATAAAGTTCAAAAACGCGTTCTACGATCTGTTGTGCGGTCTGAGGACGGACTACAACCTGACATTTTGGACAGTGTGGTTGCCCCCATCTTGCATAAAGCGTGCGTAGTCCATCGTGTAATTCGGTTATCGTTGCAACAGTGGAACGTGGATTCTGACTGGGACTTGAATGTGTAATAGCAATCGCTGGTGATAAACCCTCAATCTTCGATACCTTCGGCTTTTCCATACTCCCGATAAACTGACGTGCATACGTGCTGAGTGTTTCAATATACCTGCGTTGTCCTTCTGCATAAATAGTATCAAGTGCAAGGGATGTTTTTCCTGAACCACTAACACCAGTAAATGCAGTCAATCTCTGATGAGGTATATCAATATCAATACTCTTAAGGTTATTTTCTTCTGCTCCTTGAACCAGAATCGACTTTGATGATTGATAATCTGTTTTTTCATGAAGGGATTGAGGCATTCCTCCGTTGTCAGATGTAACGGGTTTGTCATCAATAGATTTCCAAAGATCATATTCACCATGTAGTGCTTTCCCCGTATATGATTCTGGATTAGCTTTTACTTCCTCAGGTGTACCAACAGCAACAATTTCGCCTCCACCAACACCTCCTTCTGGTCCTAAATCAATAAGATAATCAGCAGAATTGATTACCTCAAGATTGTGTTCAACCACAACCACAGTATTTCCCTCATCAACCAATCTGTGCAGAATAGTTAATAATTTACATCTTCAAAGTGTAAACCTGTAGTAGGTTCATCAAGAATATATAATGTTTTTCCCGTACTGCGTTTTGAAAGTTCTTTTGATAGCTTTATTCTTTGTGCTTCTCCTCCTGACAACGTAGGGGCAGGTTGACCGAGTTTGATGTAATCCAGTCCTACATCATGAAGTAGTTGTAATCCTGTGGATATTTTTGGTAGATCTGCGA
>VYFM01000652.1 GCA_009842375.1 Candidatus Poribacteria bacterium
ATGTAGGAATAAGTTATGAATCCTGCAACCTTAGTCTATATCAATAGTAATAATGAAAAAGAGATAAACAGATTGCTTCATGCTATTGAAGAAAAAAAAGGTCTGGTTGAAGAACTTACCGTCTCAAAAGAGAATCTGAGAGCTGAAGTTGATCTATTTCAACATAGGTATAATGCACACGTAGGACGTTATTATCTTGAACTTGAACAGGTTGAACTTGAAGCAAAGGAATATCGTCTACGCTTACAGTTACGTCGCGAAGATGTAAATGAGAAGGATATTGAGGAACGGGTAGAATCTTGCTTCCGAGAAAACAGAACTCGCCTTCACGCAGAAGAAGTACGAAATGAAGTTGAACAAGAGACAGATAAAAGTAAACTTCCAAAAAAAGAAGCAAAATACCTACAGGCACTCTATAGAAAACTTGCTAAACGTTTCCATCCAGACAAAGTAGAACAAACTGAGGAACAGAAAAGACGTGAGCAGCTAATGCCTCTAATAAATCGGGCATATAATGAGCAAGATGCCCAGATATTGGAACGTTTAAGCATTGGGGATATTGATGAAGTTTTGCAGACTGAAGGGTCAATTACAGAAAAGAGAGATAGACTGCAGTTTGAGTTGCGACATCTCAATCGTGCGACAAGTGAATTACGTTCAGAGATAAATAGGATTAAAGCGGGACGAACCTATCAGTTAAAACAGCAAGTTGAAGATGCTGAGAAAAGTGGAACAGATCTTCTCTCAACACTTGCCACTGACATAAAACGTAAAGTCCAATCAAGTCGCGCACAATTGACCAGATTAATAAATGTGTGGAGTGGATCGAAAAAGAAATAAATATACTGGAACCGTCTATAAGAATTGATATTCAGTGTTTATGGGGATATATTCAATGGATTTAACTAACAAGGTTGCTATTGTCACCGGTGCTGGTCGTGGAATAGGTAGAGCAATCGCAATTGCTTATGCTGCAGATGGTGCGTCAGTTGTGATCGCATCACGAAATCAGGATCAGCTTAATGGGGTTGCAGATGTGATAAAAGCAAATGGTGGAAATGTTCTTGCTGTGCCAACTGATCTCCGGAACCGTAATGAAGTAGAGAATTTGGTCCAAAAGACTATGGATAGTTACGGACAAATAGACATCCTTGTAAATAATGCGGGAATTAATCCGAGGGGACTGTTTTTAGATACAACCGATGAAGAATGGGACGATGTATGGAAGATTAATGTCATGGCTGTTGTCCACTGTTGCCGTGCTGTGTTGCCTATTATGAAGAAACAAGGTAACGGTAACATCATTAATATCGGTTCAGGAATGGGACAGGTGGGACATGCAAACCTAAGTATTTATTGCGCGTCCAAAGCTGCTTTACACGGGTTAACACAAGCAATTGCTGAAGAGGTATGGGAGGACGGTATTATCGCGAATATCTTAATTCCTGGTCCTGTAAAAACGGAACTCTCAAGACCCGTATGGGAAGGTGACAAAATATTTCGTGCGCAAAGTGATCCGTGGAAAGAACCCGAAAAAGTTGTCGATTCAGCACTTTTCCTCGCCAAACAGCCAACTGACAGCGGCATGACCGGACAGATCCTGAGCATCATGCGTAGAAATAGTCCGTGATACTGCTTCATTTCCATTATAATGGAAATGTAACTCTCCTTCCTTCTTGTGCAGATCGATATGCACCCAGTACCATCTCAACAGAAATCCTTCCTACTTCAACAGATACATCAGGTTCAGTATCGTTTATTAGACAATCAATAAACGGACGTGGAACACCTGCTATCCGTTCGCCATGGCTATTGGGAATTGGTATGCCAAGGTCTTTCCATGAAGGTTCGTCCCGAGTATAGAGTTTTAGAGCGATTGCATCTTCTGGTCGCGACATGTTACATGAAGGTCCGTCCCCATAATTCTGAATAGCAACCCCTTGATCCCCATAGATTTCTGTCGTATTTTCTCCCGCGAGCGTCACAGATGTGTTTATCAAGATAGCCATCTCACCACTTGGGAACCGGTAGACTGCAACTCCTGTATCATCAGGGGCAACATCTGTCAGCACATTATCTATTTCTGCAATGACGCTGCTCGGTTTACCAAGCATCCAGTAGATAAAATCAGTTGCATGTGACGCATCATCCATAAACATTCCCATATTCTTTTCTGGATCAATATGCCAACGACTCGGTCCAGTTACAAATGCCTCATTAAATAAAACATTGATGCAGTGCCGTCTGCGCAGCAGCCCAATCTTTCCTAATACTCTACTCTCTATTAATTCCTTCATCGCAATGTTAGCAGGATCACGCCGCATCTGGTGTGCCATCATGAACTTAACACCAGATTTTTGCACTGCATTTGCAATTATGTCACAATCTTCTAAGGTGAGTGCCATCGGTTTCTGGCAAAGGATATGTTTACCTGCAGAAGCTGCCCCAACGACCATTTCGGCATGACGATTTGTTTCACAGGTTACAATCACTGCTTCAATTTCAGGATGATTGACGATACCTTCAATATGAGGTGAAAATTCTATCCCGTATTGTTCTGCAGCGTTTTTACCGCGTTCAATGTTATCGTCCCAACAAGCAATGAGTTTGGCATCCTCAAAACCTTGCATCATGTTGCAGTATGCGTTTGCGTGTCCATGTGCAAAACTGATAATACCTATACCAATCTTTGTTTTCATATATTTTTAATCCATTCTGTGAGTTGTTGCTGTGAATCCGTTGCAGGATTAAACACCAACAAGCCTTCAGCGTTTGCTGCTCTTAGAAGTCTTCTATCGGAGGCAACTAACACTAATCTTTCTTCATTATTATTAAGTTCTGTGTCTATGTCCAATGCGGATTGAAGGACCAATGCATCAACACTATTGAGTGAATGTGTATCAATCAAAGCCATTGAATTCAAAATCAGCGAATCTGGAATAGGTATTGTTTTAAAGTCTGAGTTTACACTCATCACTTCAAGATTTAAGTAACCTGTGGATTGAGCAAACTGATCATTGGTGATACGGTTATCGTTCCTTTTACGAACGCATATCCAAAGTACTTCCAACGCCCCAAGTAACAAACATCGCATACGTGACAAGGGCACATTTTCAAAAAGGAAATGTATTGTATTGCTCCCAGCTTCAGGTGTATACCGTTTAACTAATGCACTTGCATCAAAGTAGAATAGATACACTTTTATTTATTTCTTTCCTTAATTATTGCTTGACTAAACTCGTTATCTTCGGCACGGATTCCGCTCTGTTTCATGCTGTCATGTAATTCCTCAATAGGTCTGAGTTCAAAGTCAGAGGAAATTCCCATTTTTCTATAGATTTCAGCGAAAATACTCTTGGCTATATCTATATCCTTATTG
>VYFM01000202.1 GCA_009842375.1 Candidatus Poribacteria bacterium
GTCTGGTGATATAGTACTTGATCCATTTTGCGGTAGTGGAACAACATTGGTACAAGCGAATGAACTCGGTATGCATGCAATCGGTATTGATGTTTCTTCTTTTAACGCCTTTATTAGCAATGCCAAGGTAGGGGATTTCAATTTTGTCCATTTGTACGAAAAATGTAAAGAAATCACATCCGCATTGAGAGACTTAGTTGCAAAATCTGGAATTGTTGAATTCGAATCTAAACTGGCAGATTCCCTTTCAGAATTCAACAATCAGCATTTCCCTATATCCTTTAAACGTCAAGTCAGAATGAGCGACCTGTTTTGAATCGGACTGAAAAGAATCGGGAGGCAGCGTATCCTGAAATGATATTCCATCTTAAAGAGGCACAGAAGAAATTAGGATCTATCTCATAAACTTTCTTGTAGACGCGCTTTGTAAGCGCGCTATCAATTGTATATACAACTTGGAGGAAAATAAATGTCTCAAATCAAATCAGTGTTATTATGGGAAAATCAGCGACGGTATGTACGTGAGGCGATTGATGCTGGTACTCTCAAAAGTGCAATCATACCCACGGGTAGTACGGAACAGCACAATGAACACTTGGCGATGTATCACGATACACAAAGTGCAGTGTATGTTTCCAAATTAGCAGCAGAAAAGTTGTTCCCACAGGTGATTGTAACAACGCCTTTGGCGATTGGTGTGTCAGAACACTGGATGGATCACAAGGGTACACTCACGTTACGTGCTGAAGTCTTCGGTGAGGTGTTATACGATGTTGCTGATAGCATGCGTCGACATGGTGTGGAGAATATCCTGATTGTAAACGGTCATGCAGGAAATGCTGGTCCAGTCCATCAGCGGTTAGATGGTTACCGAGAGAAACTTGGTATCAACATTGCTTTTCACTCGTATTGGGAAGCATATACGAGTGAGTTAGTTCAGGAACAGATGGAGTCTGGGGTGTGTCCTGGACATGCAGCGGAGTTTGAGACAGCATTTGCCCTTGCAGCCTTTGCGGAAAACGTTGATTGGAACGGGGTAGATTACGATAGCGCGAAACTCACTATTTCCGATGCAGGTCAAGCGAATTCTGACCGTGAATATCATCACCAAGCCAAGCTGGCGACATCAGAGAAAGGACAGGTGATGATTGATGTCGCAGTGGATTGGGTCGCGGAAAAGATGAAGGAAATGATTGCATAGTTATCAGTTTTCAGTGGTCAGTTAAGAGGTGTGTTTATTGAACCAAAGTTCTCTTAAACTGATAACCAACAACTGACTACTGACAACTATTCTAATGTCCTTCAAGTGCTTTTCGTAGTCCATCCCCATGTTCACGCCACCAACTGTAGAGAATGGAAATGTCTGTGCCGATACAGAAATGTCGTACTCCCATGTCAAGGAAACGTTTTGCTCCATCTGCACTTCCAATTTCAGCACGGGGTGGTACACCCATTTTTATTGCAGTTTCAAATACTTTTCGTTCCGTCTCTTGTATTTTAGTAGATCCGCGTTGTCCAACCATTCCAATACTCATAGAATAATCCGAACCACCCCACTGGATCATGTCAACACCTTCAACAGATAATACTTCTTCAAGGTTATCAACTGTTCCCTTTTTTTCAATCATAATGACAACGACAACCTCGCGCAATGCTTGAACATATTCTGGTCCGTCCCCATAACCCATATATGCAAATCTGCGAGTTGCCACACCGTAACTTCCACCATCTTCTGGTGTGTCAGCACGTGTTGTTCGAACACACTCTTTCACATCTTCCACGTTTTGGCAATCTGCATAAAGCACACTCTGGAAGCCTGAACCGATTGCGCGTTGTGCAATGAAACCGCGCGGTTCTTGGTCAACTTTAATCATTGTTGAGATATTATGTAGTTCGGCTGCCCTGCATAAATTGTCTAAGTCGTGTAAGTCAAATGGACCATATTCGCCAACAAATTCTACGTAATCATACAGTCCAGTGTGACCGATAGCCTCAACGATTGAGGGCCAAGTGGTATGGATATGTGTTCCAACGGGTGGTTTGTCAGCATTGAGAAGTTCTCTAAAGGTGTTTTTTCTCATGTAGTATCCTTTTCTATATCGGTGAAAATCACCTGCAATTGTTAAACTTTGGTACCTAAATGTGGTTATATTAACAGGAAACCATACTTTTTTCAACCTAAAATTACGTTTGCTAATGGTTGAAATTTCTGTTAAACTGATATTGCTTTGCCACTTGTATTAGATGGGAGGATTCACATGGCGAACTTGATCAAATTACCTGCAAATTTTGAAGAATATCTAACAATTGAAAATGCAGACCTACGGTTCAATGAAGCAACCGAAGTTGCAAATCGTATTACAAAAGCAGGTGTCAAAATCTTTCCAAACATGGATCATGCCGCTATCTTCTGCGATCCACCCCACCTTGTCGCTGATGGATTGAAACAACTTGGTTATGTAAATGGGTGGGATGCACGCTGTTATCCTTCACCTGTTGATGGATGTGATTATATTAATGTATCAGCGCAATTGTCTGCTGATAGTCCCGCGCACAGTGATGGTTGGTTTGATTATGTTGCAGTTGTTCATCCTGTTGACAAAGCAGCACTCGAACATATGCTTGGACAAGGATATGGTAATCCTTTTATTCATCACTTGACCTGGGGACTTATTCCGCCGACACGTTCAACTGATGACGATTTTGAGTATGCATGTATTGTTGTGCCGTTTATGGTAGAAAAACGTCAGGTCATTGGTGATGCAATCGGGGATGAACCCGGTACTCTGATTATTGCGTTGCCAGAGAAGGTCATGATGCACCCGAAGTTTGAGGAAGCATTGCCTAAATGGATTGGTGATCTTAACACTGACGAGTATCAAGTGGAATCGATGCAGGGTGGTGGATTTCTAATCCAGTTTTTTGTGTTGACAGGTGGCAGAATTGAAGTGGCATTGCGTGTAGGGACAACACAAACATTTAATCCGAAAAGTGTCCACAAGATTTCTGAAGATGAGATTAGTGCTGTGCAAGGGGAATAGTTCAGCACTTAATTATCAAGGCTCCTGTCAGCAAAATGGTAGAGAGTGATAACTCATCTGATACTAATGCATAACTTTTCCACAAAGATGGATTTCCTATTGATAATAATTTGCAATTGTTGCATTTACGTGGTATAATATTTAAACAGACTGACTTTGATGTTCAGAAAGCCTTTTAATCCCATCCGGAGAGGTGGAAAAAGGATGAGTCGTAACATACTGATCCAACCTGTATGCACATTTAGTGTTTGTCAAAAAGATAAGAGTTATAAATTTCATAAGTCTATTCATAAGGTATTTATTTTAATCTGTCTCTGTTGCAATATAACATATAT
>VYFM01000044.1 GCA_009842375.1 Candidatus Poribacteria bacterium
GATTTAAATGCTGATACGTCTCGTATTTGTGAATGAAATATAAAGGATGGAAACTTTGATACGTCTCCTTCAATATGTGTGACCAATGCAATTGTCATTTCCGTATCCAAATGTTGTGATAAATCTAATTCTTCTGTCCTAACATCAACCGATAAGTTATCCCTTAATATCTCCCACACTTTAGTCAAATTCTGATTTGGATTATAAAAAACCAACGCAGTATCTTCTGGCAGGAATTTGAGTGTGTGTTGTTTCTCTGATTCAACAAAATTTTGATTGTCTGGAAATCCTAAATGAAGTTGAGATAATATCACACCGTCTTCATAGCGATTTCCAATTGTCCAGTATTTAGTTTTTTCATCTGATGGCGTATTCTGCTCAACAATTGGACTGATGTTTGTCGAGAGGCTTTTCAACACCTTATTAAGACGAAGCACATCAACATATCCTGTATTTGTATCTCGGTCGTAACTTTCCTGAATATTCTTCTGTATAGGATGTTGTGCAAGGAAACTCTTTTTATCATCTGAATAAATATCAATTACCTCTGCTAATAACAGCGGATTGAGTGTTAACACACCAATTTTTCCTATGAATGTATAACTAAAATCAAGTGGATATCCAGTAATTGTGTTAATGGTAAGTCCTTTGTATTCTGTTTGAATTCGTTTGTATTTTGGATTTATCGCGTCGGTGGCAGTGATTGCCTCAATAGCAAGTTTCTCCGGTCCTCCCACTTCTGTGATCAGTAGAAACGACAGTTCTCCATCTCGTTGGTAAAGTGCTATTATCGCCTCTTCTCCGAAATGTCCCTTGGCTGCCTTCATGTCAAGCCTTCCGCCCATTTCGTATTCCCACAACAATTTTTGATATACAATTTGTCGCCACCAGAGTTGATCCTTGATGAAGGCAAGGATAGGCATCTGTGCAACCTGTTTTCCAAACTCACTACGGTTAAATGTCTTTACCACCCCTTCCAATTCTTTGAGTGTCAAATAACAGATTGGAGTTTCTGGAAGTAGCGTGATAAGACTCTGTTCAGGTTTCCAAAGTGCGGTCTGTTGATAAATCACAGTAAATAAAATTATGCTTCCTATTAAGACAATCAGTATGATGAGGATAAGTTTCTTTCTTGAAATTCGCATAACGGTTGGAATCCTTCTCTCATACTTCAAGTTATTAGTATTCTTGATTATATCACATCTAATGTGTGCTAAACAATTCAAAACATCAATAATAAAACAATTGTATAATCCAATCTAATGTTGTAAAATCTATTGAGTAAAATGAAACAAAATGAACCTATTGCCTCTAAAACTCTCAAAATCCGTCCAATTACAATCCTCCTTATATGTGTGTTAGTACCGCTTAATTGTTGGTGGGTATCAGCATCAATATTGCGCGGTGGTGGCAGCCCAACACAGGTTTCACTATTCTACAATGCAATTACAACTATACTAATACTGTTGGGATTGGGTCTTCTGTTGCGTCGCGTGAATAGAGTTCTGGCATTGAATCGTGCCGAACTGCTGGTGATTTACACTTGTATCTCTATCGGTGCTGGTCTTGCAGGTGTGGATAGATTTCTTGTTTTGATGCCACTCATTGGTCATGCTCATTGGTATGCAACTCCTGAAAATGATTGGATGACTCTGTTTCACTTACACATTCCTGATTGGTTAGTTGTAAGTAATAAACGCGCACTTGAAGGTTATTATTACGGTTTTTCAAGTATTTATGAATCACAAAACCTAATTGCTTGGATACCAAAGATATTTTGGTGGACTCTCTTTATTGTGGCAGTCCACCTTGTCATGTTGTGTATGTGTCTAATATTTCGCAAGCAATGGGTTGAATCCGAGCGACTGAGTTATCCAATCATCCAACTGCCTTTTGAAATGACAACTCCTAATGGTCGGTTTTTCAAATCTCCTTGGCTGTGGATGGGTTTAGCGATAGGGATGTCAATTGATATTATCAACGGATTGAACTTCCTATTTCCCGCAGTGCCGAGTCTTGGCGGAAAGTTGTATGACCTACGACGTATTTTTACAGAACGTCCTTGGAACGGAATTGGATGGAGTCCTATCGGTGTTTTCCCATTCGGAGTAGGTCTATCATTTTTTATACCGCTTGATCTTTCCTTCTCATGTTGGGCATTTTGGTTAATATGGCGTGCTGAAAGGTTGTTAGGTACGATTGCTGGATGGCGTGGTTTACCACGATTTCCTTATGAAGCAGAACAATCACATGGTGCTTATCTTGGACTATGTGTCCTGGCGATCTGGATGAGTCGACGACACTTAAAGCAGATTATTAAAAATATTTTTTCAAGACAGAGTCTAAATGACAAAGATCCACAAAATCAAAATGATCCAGTACCCTATCCACTTGTGCTAATAGCATTACTTTGTGGTATTGCATTCATAATAGGATTCTGTCTAAAAATGGGGATGAGTCTTTGGATCATCATTGTTTATTTTCTTATCTGGTTTGCCATTGCAATAGCAATTACAAGGTTGCGCGCTGAACTTGGTTCACCTGTCCATGATTTGCATTTTATTGGTCCTGATGAGATGTTGCCAAGGTTGGTCGGAATACGTCATCTGGGGGCAGTGAACTTAACCGGGTTCTCATATCTATATTTTCTTAACCGAGCACACCGTTCACATGCTATGCCGCATCAACTTGAGGGATTTAAATTAGCAGAAGGAGCAAACATACCTATACGTAGGTTCGCATTACTGATGATGTTAGCTACGGTCCTCGGTGCAATAGGTTCATTTTGGGCATTTCTTTCAATGTATTACGCAGAAGGCGGAGGTCCGGGTTTTGGTCGAGAATCGTTTGGTAGGCTTGAATCGTGGTTAACTTACGCTGCTCCTCCAGACGTTCCAGCGATAAGTTTTGCATCCTTTGGATTTGTCCTGACCTTACTTCTTGCAGCATTGCGTATGCGGTTTATCTGGTGGAATCTGCATCCTGTTGGCTATGCTATATCTGGTAGTTGGGCAATTAATCCGATGATTGGGTCTATATTCGTTGGATGGTTACTAAAATGGATTGTGCTCAAATATGGTGGTATACGGTTACATCGTAAAGCAATTCCATTTTTCCTTGGAATTGTGCTCGGGGAATTTGTAATAGGTGCTTTCTGGAGTCTTCTTGCTGTTTTTCTTGATCAACCCATGTATCGCTTCCTGTTTTAGTAAATCTACAGAGACATTCAATTGTCGCGATTCAATATTTCAGAATCACAGATGGACGTTAAATCAAGAAAGTAAGAATGGTTCAAAATGTCAAGTTTTAGAGTATTTAGAGTCAATCGCAATTTCGATGATTTTAGACTAATGCTATAAACCTATATCAGCAC
>VYFM01000709.1 GCA_009842375.1 Candidatus Poribacteria bacterium
ATCCAGATGGTACAGGAACAGGTGGTCCTGGATGGACAATCCCAGGTGAATTTAAAAATGCTACGCTTCGCAAGAAGATGCCTGCTCATGAAAAAGGTGTCCTTGCTATGGCAAGAAAACCCTCCCCAGATTCTGCTGGAAGTCAATTCTACATCTGTCTTAACGAAGATACGAGCGGATATGCTCATCTAAACGGAAGTTACACTACATTTGGACGTGTCATTGAGGGAATAGATGTGGTAGATCAACTTCGTGAAGGTGACATTATGAACGAGGTTACGCACAACTCCGAAGATATCCGTAACTGATTTATATGCCTGAACACACATTAAAGGAAATCAATTTATGGAAGAATGGAAGCAACTTGTTAGGGATACTGTCAATACACCAGAAAAACTTGCGTCTGTATTTAATGTAGACATAGAGGAGATGCGGCGCATTCACAAAGAATTTCCGATCCGTATCAATCCATATTATTTGAGTCTGATTGAGAAACCTGGGGATCCGATCTGGAAACAGGTAGTTCCTGATCCTCGCGAGTTAATCAGTACTGGTGTAGAGGATCCGCTCCATGAAGAAGATGACAGTGAAGTGCCAAACGTAACCCATAGGTATCCAGACAGGGCACTTTTTTATGTGAATTACATGTGTCCTATCTATTGTCGTTTTTGTACACGTAAACGGAAAGTCGGTGATCCACATTCAATATCTGAGAATAATATAGAAAGGGGGCTCTCCTATATACAAGCTCATCCAGAGATACGTGATGTTATTATCTCCGGTGGTGACCCTTTGATGTTAACAGATAAAAAGATTGAGATGATTGTTAGTGGTCTTCGAGCAATTGATCATCTGGAAATCATCCGTATCGGTTCCCGCGTTCCAGTTACATTACCCCAACGAATTACACCAGAATTATGTGATATTTTAAAACGTAACCATCCGTTTTATATTAATACCCACTTCAATCATCCACGCGAAATAACTCCTGAAACTGAAAAAGCTTGTGGAATGTTAGCTGATGCGGGCATTCCTTTAGGAAATCAAGCGGTCTTGCTTAAAGGTGTGAATGACGATCCAGCTGTTATGGTTGAACTGATGAAGGGATTACTAAGAATTCGTGTGAAACCGTATTATATATATCAAGCGGATCTTGTCGTCGGAACTGATCATTTTAGAACAGCAGTAAAAACAGGATTGGATATTGTCGCAGCATTACGCGGACATATTTCTGGTCTTGGTGTTCCACATTACGTGATTGATGCGCCAGGTGGTGGCGGAAAAATTGCTTTAATACCAGATCCTATTGTGGCTTTTGATGACGATGAAATTCAGTTACGCAACTTTGAAGGAAATGTCTACAGTTATCCCAGTACACCATTTCTTGATGAGGATTGGTAATTTTACTTAAGTCACGTTACTCTGCTTTATCCGACTGCTTATTAATAAACGGACTGAGAAGATCGATTGGAATCGGGAATATGACTGTGGAATTTTTCTCAGCACTTACCTCTACTAATGCTTGAAGAAACCTAAGTTGCACTGCAGTTGGCGTTTCACTTAGGATTTTAGCTGCGTCAGTTAATAATTCAGCCGATTCAAATTCTCCTTCTGCATGAACTACTTTAGCTCTCCGTTCACGTTCCGCCTCTGCTTGTTTTGCCATTGCCCGCTGCATCTCTACAGGTAGGTCAACGTGCTTAATTTCCATCGCATGAACTTCAATTCCCCACGGTTCACACTGTCTCTTAATGATCTCCTCTAAATCTTGATTCAGTTTATCTCTTTCAGATAGCAAATCATCAAGTTCTGCACGTCCAAGTACACTTCGGAGAGTCGTTTGTGCAATTTGTGATATAGCGAAGCCGAATTCTTCTACTTCAATAACCGCTTTTTCTGGTTCTGCTACCCGAAATGTCAAAACAGCATTTACACTGACAGAGACATTGTCTTTTGTAATCACATCTTGCGGTGTAACATCATTAACGATTACCCGTAGACTAACCCGCTGCATTCGTTCTATCCAAAACGGTATCATAATTACGAGTCCAGGACCACGTGTTCCTATGAAACGTCCTAACCGGAAGATAACAGCCCGTTCGTATTCTTTCAGAATTCGGAAACTGGTTGCAAACATAATTATGACTGCTATTGCAATGGGAAAATAATAAAATGGAATTTCAGACATATTCACTGTTCCTTTCTATGGAGTGTATCCTGTTATATCGCGAATATACTGAAAGAAAGCGCGTTTTCGTGGTGTGTTGATTTGCCATTGAACAGGAACAGATTGATACCCGTGATGGTAGTCGTTTTCGCCTGGATCAAAGTAACCCCATGAAGCATATTGACTGATTGCCGCGATGCAGTTATTAAGTGGTTTATCAAAATCGAAATGATCGTCTTCATTGAATAGAATTGGCATAGGACGATAGCCAGGAACATGTCGTGTTTGTTGCACCATTTCAAGGATACGATTTGGATCTCCTACTCCATTACCATGCACGAGTAAAAAATCGGATGTACGCACGACATTTTCAAGTGGCACTCTACCACCACCATAACTCGTTCCGACAAGGTATCTTCTTCCATTACGTGATTTAGATTTCACTCGTTCAATTAGTTCATGAACTCTATCTGGTTTCAAAATGTCATGTGAATATCTAACATTACATTCGTTGTTAACTTCAACAATAACATTGGTATATCCGTTATCAAATAACCATTTGGTTGCGTTGTCCGTTGCCTGTATAACTGCTTGTTCATCGTCCAAGCGATGGTCTTGTCCGAAGTAGAAATAACCGAGTATGACTACCATTCCAAGTTCATCAGCAAAGTCTATAATACGTTTCAGACGGGAAAGGTAATCTGGGTTGAGACTTCCATCAGATTCAATACCTGAATTGTGCCATGGTTGTGCTTTTGAATAACCTTCAGGACTCCCACCTTGAAGGTTTATGGTAAAAGCCAAAACCCCGTGTGCTTTCCATGCTGGCATGGCTGATAAAAATTCACGAGTATTCCGTTCCGCATCCCATTTTCCTGTGTCAGGATATTCCCAACGATGAACAGTATCTGGATTTCGATCATCAAATATACCTTGTACCATTCGACTATTGAGGAGTAAACCCTCAATTTTATTTCCTTTATATACGCGTCCTTTATATGTAATTTCACCATTAATATAAAATGCATCATCAATGATGCTGACATTTGTATTCATATTGCTTCCAATTTATAAGGATTATATGGTTGTTGTATTCTATGATAGCAAAAATAAGGTGAAATTACAATGGAGTAGTTCTCAGGATTATTCATCAATCTTCGGGCAGGAGACCCCGCTGCTTTAGCACGGGGAGGCATGCCCG
>VYFM01000120.1 GCA_009842375.1 Candidatus Poribacteria bacterium
GGCGGGTTCGTGCGCCTGCACACCGCTGGAGAAAGGCTCAGTTACACAGCAAACGGGGCAAGGAAACCTTCGGGGAAAACTTCTCAATCACCGGCGACGTGAACTGGACCCCGGACGTTGGCAGTACCGGCGGGCTGGATATGGTCACCCCGTTTTCATTCGCCGATACCGGCGACTTGACCGGGATCCGTTCCGCTTCCTTCATGCAGCAGGGGGTAACCCGCTGGCGTGACGGATTCGGCACCATGCGGAACGATCTGCGCCATGGCGTGGTGCACCGGTTCCGCATGGGAGAAGAGCCCGATTCGGACGTTGTGGGGCTGTCGTCGTTCTACCTGCACAGTGCCGAGCACGGCCACGAAGTGCTGGCCCTGGGGCTGGATTACTTCGGGCGGTGGGGCACCGGGGAACTGCGGTACTTCGCCCCTACCACCGGTTGGACCATGGTCCGGCCCGGACATGAGGAAAGACCCCTTGAGGGGGTGGAGCTGGGAGCCCGTCTGAACCTGACCACGACGGTGGACCTGTCGGTGACCGGGTACCTGTGGGAAGCGGACGACGGATCGGGCGATCGGAACCGGGGGACACGCCTCGGGATCAACTGGCGTCCGCACCCGTGGCTTTCGTTCGACACCACCTGGGACGGTGGGAACGACGATGAACCCATGGCCGCCGGGATGCACCTGAACATCCCGCTGGGTCCCCGGCTGAAGAAACCCCGTTGGGAATGGTTCGGCGTGGCCGGTGGCGGTAACTCCGGCAATGCGGATATGTACCAGGCCGTCCCCCAGATCGGCCAGATCCGGGTTGCCTCCCGATCCGCCCAGTTTTCTTCAACTTCAGATTCTGACGGAGTGAGTGCTCGGTTCGTGGAGCCGTCCGTCGACAGCGGGGAGACGGTGGCCGTGGAAGTGTTCGTTGCACAGCCGGCCAGTCGGGATATCACGGTGACGGTGCGGCTGGAACCGGGGGCAGCGGAACCATCCGCGATTCCCGGGGAGGACTACGTTGACCAACCCATGGATGCGACGATCACCCGGGGGACCACAAGCACCGTGGTTTCCTTCCAGTTGATCCGCAACGACGGAATGCAGGAACCCCGGAGCCTCGGGGTTTCGGTTTCCGTTTCATCGTGACTGACCGCACCGATCGGGGAGATTCCAGAATGAACACGGTCCAACTAAAACTTGCCGCGTTGCTGGTTGCCCTGCTGGTCCTGCCATCATGCGGCGGGGGCGGCGGTGGAGGAAACAACCAAAATCCCGACCCCGGACCTGGGACCATGATTACACCGCCCGGGAGCGATGATACCAACGACAACGAGGGCCAACCGGCGAACCATGTTGACGAAGCCGATACAGTAGCGAGTGCAAAGGTTATCGCACCCGGGGCGACGACGGCAGGATACTTCGACGAACCGGGAGACGTGGACTATCTCCGATTGCCGCTTTCCGGCCTAAATGAAGCCCAATTGGAACTCAAGGTTCCTGAAGGCACCGAGATTACGGTGCTGGACGACAACGGAAATGTCTTGGTAACAACAATCGCTCGACAGGGGCAGGTCTTCGGTTATGGCGGTTCCGGTAAGCAAGCATTATCCGTCCGCTACCCTTCATTTGCCCAAGCAGCATGTGTTCTAGCCGGACCCGCTGCACCGGCAACATGCACCCTTGCAGTTTTGGGAACGGGTGCAGTCACCATCGGACTAAAATCCGCAACTGCAACTAAGCTAGCGGTAGGCGTTGGAGGCGTGGTTGGCGCATGGGTTCTAGGTACCAAGGTAATACCTGCTGCTATAGATATTGTGAAAAAACTGGACCTCAATATCAAAGTCACTACTTCCAACGAGACGAAGCATAATCTTTCCAAGTATCGGGAATGTCGTCTTAGGGGGAGAAATGAGCCCTGCACGTTGGAATTCGAGCATGTCCGCACTGTTGCTATTGGTGCGTACAGCGGAAACAACCCTATAGTTGCAGTGGAACAAGACAGAACACTTAAGTGGACAGCAGGAAACTGCAAGCCCAAGGGCGGGAGATTTGAAACCATCATTAGGCACAGGCCCATAGTCGCCGGACAACCTGTACCAGGCGTTGAGTGGGAAAGCGAAACGATAACGGTTGACGTGGGCGATTTGCCCGATTGCGATGACAACTCCGGGAGTGGTGATGGGTCGGGGAGTGGGAGTGGAAGTGGAAATTGTGACACCTTGGGCACTAACTTTGATCCCTTTAGTGCCTCGATTCAAGAAACGTGTAGATTACTTTCAGACCTACGCCACTGTATCGAAGTCGAAAACGACCCACAACTGCGAGCTCTCCTTAACGTAATCGAAGATACATATGGTGTGGTGTGTGGGCAAATGGCTAGCGCCGTAACTTCTAGAGGGCAAAAAAAATGAAACGAACGATCAGACTTTTTTTAACCGCCGGTCTAACCCTTGCGCTTGCAGGACAGGCCGTTACCGCAACGGGGCAGGAAATGCCTTCTGACTTGCAGCCTACGCTATCAATGGAAGATATTCTGAAGTATAAGCAATGGCAGCAATATCAACAGAACAACCCGCAACCATATTTCAGGCCGGAGTACCGGCAATTCCCAGACTACAATATGCCTTACCCTATCCCGGGATATCGCAATTCGCCTAACTTCCCTCCGGGAATGGTGCAAGACTTGATGAATAGTCAACAGGGTGGCTCTTTTCAAGATGGTTGGCCTTGGCCAGATTTTGAAGATATTAAAAACGCAATCTGCTACAAATATGATTCATGCATGAAATACTGCATGAGTTCTGTTCCAAAGGGTTTTGACAATTTCAACAAATGCCACGAGAAGTGTAACGGTAGTAAACAAGCCGCAAAAAAATCATAAGCACTGCTGCCAGCTTCAGGGATACTACTACCTTAAATGGCGGCGGCGCTTCCGTGGTGCTGGACCGGCTGCGATAGATTCCGCCTTGGACCTCCGAACCCCGGCCCTCAACCCGCCGGGGTATTTTTAACTGCACGCCGGACATGGAGTTCCGCTACGTCCCAGATCCCTGCACGAGTATCTCCCTGCGGACCAGCGGGCAATGGCTTGGCAACGGCGGGGAGGACACCGGAATCAGCGTCGGGCTTTCCCTGCGGTACTGATCCCACGGTGAACCGACAGGGATGCGCTCACGGCATCCTGACTTTACTTTCGCGTGATTGCGGTTTGTCGACGGCAACGCCGGATGTGGCATGAGAATCAACCTGGATGCTGCCAGCAGGCACGCAATGGCACCCATGCTGGCCAGAGTGACCAAGGGAATCCATTCGCAGTCATAGGCGAACCGGGATCGGAACCGACTGGCCGGTTCCGCCGCCTTG
>VYFM01000216.1:0-2175 GCA_009842375.1 Candidatus Poribacteria bacterium
TTCTACAACTGTGTGCTTTCGGAATCTATTTGCATTGTATTTGAAATTCGGTATGAGATAGTCATTTTTTAAAGTTTCTTTGTCAACACCATCATGTGGCACATAACTTTTCAATTCCTTTTCAATTTCTTCTTGTATATATGCATCTATTTCTTCTTCGGTTTTTTCGGCTGCGTTTTCTTCTGTTAATTCTGTATGAATTTCACCGCTTTTTATTGTCATACGTGCTTTGTTTGTACCGCGTATGAGTTCTTCTAATGTTATATCCTCTGCAAAACATAGGTGATTAGTACAAAGTGTCACTATGATAATGATGAAAACTGTCCGGTACATATTAACCTCCAAAAGCTATTATTTGCTGACCACCTCTCCATAAACATATATTGCGTGGGTGGCTTTCTCACCTTTATATTTATAATCAATCAATAGATACTGACTAAATGTCCCAACAGGTAGCGTTTTCAGCAGAAACAGGTTTGCCATTGGAATATCCCCATCTGTATTTAGCTTTGCCAACATGAACTCGGAATCAGTTCTTGCACCGAGAAGATCTACGCCATCTTGTAAATGTAAGGACACTCGTTTTTCCACATGTTTTTTAAGTTGTTTTTTTCTACCTACAATAATCCTCTCCGGGAATGTTTTGAATGGAAGAAATGATTCACCTTTGAAAGTTAGTGTAAATGTCTTATGTATTGGGTCATCAGTTTGAACGAGTATGCTCTCTTCAATTGGATAGCTTCCGTGGGGAAGGATCAATGTAGATGTAATCTTTCCTGTTTTTCCCGGTTGAATCTCTCTAAGTGACACGAGAGAGGAGGTGCACGCTCAAGTGTCAGTAATTTCAAGGATATTCAGTGGTTTTTGTCCAACGTTCTTGATGTTAAAAGTGTGCTTGACTTTTTTACCAGCGAGTATCTTCCCGAAGTTGTAGACCGGTGTATCGGAGAATGCCAGTGGCATAGGTTGTTGTTTCGCACTTTTCTTTATGTCAAAAACGAGGATCTCTCCGTTCCATATCTCAGTGAGTTCGTCCCAAGTTAGGTGTGTATTGTCCTCTTGAACAGAATCTGATATATCAACTCCATCGTTATCTACAGATTCAAAGACAACAAAATGGTTTGTATTGATATGCGCGATAGCAGGCAGCGGCACCATATCTCCCTTGAGCAATTCCGGTGAAGATACGATAGTCTTTGCTGCTAAGCCTTTGTAGGTTGCAGCTGTTTTAAGTCCTTCCATCGTTGTGCCGTTTTGTGGGTCAAAATCAGACAACTTCTTAAGTTCATCAAGATTTGAGGTGACATTTAGCATTCTACATAAGTGCAAGAGACTATTCGGACCGCAGAGCAGAAGTTTGTTTTTGTCTGTGGTGGGAGTTTCAGGTATTGGTTCTGCATCAGGGAGTTGCCCTATTTCTGGTGGTTTATAGTAGTCTCTGTTAATCTGAAAGAAGTCATCTGGAAATACCACGTTGAAATCAGCATCTATGATTTCATAGGTAAATAGATTAGCCATCACATTAGTTTGTCTGTAGTTTGAGGATATAACGATTTGTGGAAACCACAGATCACCGAACTTCCTAAACTTCTTCGACTCTTGTCCCCATATAATCTGTTTCTTTGGGGTATCAAAAAGCAGTTCAAATTTATGAAGGCTAAAATCTTTGACGGGATCAACCCATATTTGCATTTTTCTTTTTTTGTTTGGTATTCTAAAGGAGAGGACGTAACATTGTACACCATCAATTGTTTCCTTTCCTAGAAGTTCTGCATCCTGTGGTACACCATAGGGTGACCTGCCATAGAACCAAAAATTCCGAAGCCCTCCATGCTTATTGAAATCATATAGAATTGTAGATTCAGAGGTATATAATATGTTTCCCAAATTTTCTTTCACTTGGGTTTCCATATCATAGGCAAGCAGGTGTAGTGTGTCTGATGGTCGGAATCTCTCAGACATCTTTTCAATAGGCATTCCCGGTGTATCTACCATTGTTAGCTTGTACTGAAATTCTGTTGGACGATCTGTAATTTCCTGCTTTAGAATTTGGAATATTGTGGTTGAGTATTCAATTTTATCGTGTTTGCGAAAGTCATTTGCTCGAAAGTTAAGAAAAGGTATGAGAAATCCTCTTTCATACTGTTCTATATCAATATTAGGATTAAATGGATC
>VYFM01000216.1:2185-3348 GCA_009842375.1 Candidatus Poribacteria bacterium
GCAAGTGACTTCCCCGCTTTTGATATTAAGACGTGCTTGATTCACGCCACGTATGAGTTCGTCTAATGAGACGTCTTCTGCGTAACTCAAGGGATTGATCCAGCAAAACATTATTGTTATGACGAAAACAATACGATACATGTTGTACCTCCTTATACCGTTGATCTACATTCTGGTTTTGCACTGATCTGTTTGATTGATAAGGACCTGTTATTCAGCATCTGCAACGCAACGGAATCCGATATTGTAGAATCGGTATGTAGGTGGATGTGTTACTCGGTGTGTACTTCTCAGGTGGAGTCGAATAGAATTCCAACCGCCACCGCGCACTGCTTTTGTGTCTTTATCATGTATATTATCCGCACACCATTCAGCGAGATTTCCTGCCATATCCATTACACCGTAGGGGCTCGCTCCATCAGGAAAGCTGCCAACAGACGACAATTTTTCGTGATGTGGGAAATAGTTGAGTTTTGAGAAGTCGAATTCATTTCCCCATGGATAAAGGCGTGCGTCAGTACCTCTGGCAGCCTTTTCCCATTCTGCTTCTGTAGGTAGTCGTTTTCCTACCCATTTTGCATAGGCGTATGCTTCATACCAACTTACACCGAGTACAGGATGGTCTGGGGCAGTGGAGATTGCATTTTCTCCAAAACCGAGTGGTTTATCAATACGATACTTTTTCCTTGCGGGGTAGCTGTAGAAAAACCGTTCCTTCTGAATATAATCCCATCCATCTTTGGTCCAGAATTGGCGTTTGTTGTATCCATCTGCTAATATGAACTCTTGAAATTGAGCGTTAGTAACTTCATTTATGTCAATGTAGAAGTCATCTACATTAACTTTACGAGCAGGACGTTGGTCGGCAGATGTGTTTTCATCGTCTATACCCATCGTAAACTCACCTGCGGGTATCAAAACCATCCCTTTTGGTGGTTCACTTATTGCGATATTTGGTACGATGATTATGAATAGTAAAAGGGCTAATTTATTCATCATAGATCTCCTTGTGACATAAAATATAGGACTTATAGAATACTCAAAAGTCTCAAGTAAACAGTCGGGTCTAATACTATCCATTATTTAAGACACAATATTAGACGGGAATAGGTGCATTATAAGAAAAAATCTTGAGATTAGTAAAACTACTTGATATTGTATGG
>VYFM01000696.1 GCA_009842375.1 Candidatus Poribacteria bacterium
AGCCTCCGGTCAGGCAGGAACCTGCTTGGCCGGGGAATTTTGCAAGTACCTCTGGTATTCATTGGGGTATTCCTGTTTGCATCGAGCTATCCACGGTATGGTTGCCCTGCAGGATACATTGACATTCCGGGCTGGTTTCCGAAAATCCTCTCTACACCACCACAACAACGCGAAGATGCCTGAGATTCCGGTCACTGAAATTGTCTGCTGCATGCGCCGGGCGGTCGAACAGGGGACGCTTCCCGAGCGGTTCCGTGCCGCGGATATCCGCAGGACCTGCCCTGGATGGGATTACCGGACATACAACAATTTTCTCCCGAAGTATCGTCTGGGAAATCCCGGTGGCCACGCCGTGTATTTCAAACGGAACCCTGACGGTTCCTATAGCCTTGTGGACTGACACCATGGCTTTCAACGATGACTGAACATGATGAAGTCGGGAAGCATTCTCGAGCAGCGAAATTTGGCCGTTGGCATTTGGCAGAATAGATTGAAGCTGATGTCATGAGCGGAGGCGAAATCTCTGTCGCAGGCCAAGGGCAAACAGGAAGAGCAGGATGTAGCTGATCATGGTTTGCATGGTGCTAAGGATAGGCCTGAGATCCGAGGAGCAATCGGGGTAATACTGCCGAACGGAACCGAACAAGCTGACGGTATTCAGAAACGAATGTGTGAGGGCATTCGGACATCCTGAGCACGCAACCGGGGACAAAGTAAAAAATACGCTCGAGAAGATACTGAACACAATGAACAATACAGCAGCGGGGCGCCAGATCGAGTTGCCGAAATCGGAAAGTATCCAATAGAGCCTGTAGGGAATTTGTTGCCGAATAGTCGCCTCGCGCATGGTGAAGCCCATTTCCCGGCGGAAGAAAAAGTGCGCGGGTTCGGTCAATCCCTGTTTCGTAAGACAGTTGCGGATAACGGCGCAGCATTCGCGCGCCAAAGTCGTCGGGCTGACGGCGCTATCTGGAAATTCATTCAGTTCCTGAGTCTTGTCTTTTTTTCTGTTGTCGTCCGGCCAGAGCCTTGCATCGAAGGAAAAGAAACTATGCTCATGCAGGAGTGTTCCCGAGAGGATCGGATAATTTATTCGGAAAATGGCTCTTCTGAAGTTGGCCGGTAGTTGAAAGGATGAATCCGAGAAGTCGGCTCGACATTCCTTTGGAGAATCCGGGAGTCCAAATTCCGTCTCCAGGAAATATGCCCGCCCGGTAAAGGTTACCGAGAGAAAATAGACATGATGATGAAATACTGCCTTGTCGAAGCGGACATCTCGATTGAAAACTCCTTTGGAAAAGTCACATTTCTCTTTGAACGTTGCATGATTGAAATATGCATTCTCTTCAAATCTGTTGTCATCGAAGTCGACTGTTGATTCAAATTTCACATCTTGGAAATAAACGTATTCATCGAATCTCCATTCTTGGAACAATACGCTGCATGAAAACACAGCCCGATTAAAGTACACATATTTATGGAACTGACCTTCCTTGAATTTCAGTTTATGAAAAAACTTCGCGTCAAAGAAGGCTGCCGGACAGTTGAATACTGTCTTACTGAAGTTGGTAGATTCGAGTAGATCGTCTCTGAATTGATTTCCATGCAATTTCATGAGCTCATCCCGATACTCGGAATTACCGAATTCGGCTTGATTGAATTCCACAACTCCTGTTTCGCTGGAGAAATTCGTATCGGCAAATTTGGATGATTTGATAAATTTCGCTAAATTAAATGAGGTGCTGGATCTGAACTCTGTGGATGAAAAATCTACTCCTTCAGCAAATTTGGCTAAAAGGAAATCGACTGGCCGACAAAAAATTACATTTCTAAATTTCGCCTTCTGATCAAACGAACATCTACTGAATGAGCATTTGGAAAATATCAAACCCTCTGCAATGAAAGGAGTGTCTTCTGAGAAATGTGTTTCCGAGAAGTCGATTTCTAGTTTTGGATCGGGTAATGGTGGGCATTCCAGGTTCGGGTTGCGTTGGTTCCATTCGGCTTTGAATATCGGCTCAACTTTTTCTCGATTACTAGCCCAATCTCTATAATTCAGGGTTCCGGTACCGAGTTGCCCCCCAACGGATTTTCTTTCTTCGTCGTTCAGTGCTCCTGTAACCCATGAATTCCAAATACGTCGATTTTGTTCGGGATTGTCATACAGGGTCATCAATACATACCACGGGTTCTCGTTGGCAGCTTTGAGTGAATGGGTTTCTTGATTGCTTTTGTTGGACATTTGATGAATCCGGATAGACGTAAATTTCCAGAACAGGGAACAGGGTGTCTGAATAGATTTGATGAATGTTTCCTGATTTGAGTTGAATTTGTCGAAAGAGATTGGAGTTGGTAACCAGCGGGACAGAGCTAAAGTGTCATCCCTGCTTTGGGACTGCAAAAAGTTCTATTTCGCCAACATGCTCCGATTCACGATATTCTGGCAATGAAGAGTGAAGGTTCCAGGCTGCATTGTCCTTGCAGGTGACCATGCAAAGCGAACATCCGTGGTTTAGCACGGAATCCGAACAGGCGATACAAGTAGTACTGAGACGAATTTTTCTCTGAAAATTCCAGTTCATTCCTCGTGATGTAAAACGGCGTGTCCTTTCCATATTTAGTCGTCTTGGCCTCGATGAAGCGGTCCCTTCCATCAGTATCATAGGACAGTATGTCGTATCCGGCGGATGGCCCCCGGGTTTCCGATACGTGTTCGATGCGGTCGGCCAGCGGCTCCCGTCCGGCTTGGATGAGCCTAGCCCGCTCGTAGTTGATGATGAATTCTTCCCCGGCGGCGCCAAGTGCCTGGTTCCGGGCTTCTCTTTCCAGGTAATTCACCCCGGCTGGATTGTTGATGGCTGGTTCCTTTGACCCGACCGATTGTCCGGTTTCCTCCAGGGACGGTGGTTTCTCCATTGCAGATAGCCAGTCATCTACGGAAGGAATCTCGGGAGCACCATCGGAATCGGCCCGGAACAGATCCTGGAGGGCTGGGTTTTTTCTCAGATATTCGCAAACCACATCGGGCATGGACCGCTGGTAGTTTGACAGGGGCTTGTAACCATCGATGAATGGAATGCCCATTTGAATCAGAATGGCACTGATGTTCTGGTATTTCCGTTGGATGGCGCCGCGTGACCGGTTGTCGAGTCGTTTCATGAGCGCCCGCCAATGGGCAGCCTTATCGAGATCTTCCTTGGTAAGCTCACGGCGAAGCATGTCGAAATAATCTTCAACAGTGGCTTCGACTTCGGAAATTGACCAGTTTCTTCGCACGTCCGTCAGTTATATTTAGCCATACGGAATGATCACGGTAAGAAGCTAAGGGGTGGTATCGGGTTGA
>VYFM01000724.1 GCA_009842375.1 Candidatus Poribacteria bacterium
ATACCATTCTTGCAAGTGGAGATACATCAGGTAAAATACATTTTTGGGAAGTTGCAACTGGCAGATCTATCGCAACCTATGAAGGTCATGGAAATTTTATTAGCAATCTATCCTTCACACCGGATGGTAAAACTCTTGCAAGCATCAGTGGTAGTATTGGTAGTTTGGGTTATAATGATGGAACTATTTTTCTTTGGGATGTTCCACCTAAGTAAGTATGGCATATAATTTGGAATCTATCTTAGGAATTAAAAACAATGAAAACCAAACAGTGTTTGAAATATTTTATGAGATTTATATTATTATCTTGTTTTGTGTTCCTGTTCATAGGATGCGGACCGAAGAGCATACCTTTTTCACAAAAAACAGATGTTCCTGAACCCAGTGAAGCAGCAAGAGCACATTATCAATGGGGGTTAGATTATGCCAAGAATGGTGATCTTCACAGAGCTGTAACAGAATTCAAAATGGCAATTCTCCTTGAGTCGAGATGGGCAATTCCCTATTACAATCTTGGATCAGTCTACGGCAATATGGGTGAAATTAATCAGGCAATACTTGCATGGGAACGAGCAACACAACTTGACCCAGATTTTGCGAAGGCACATTATAACCTCGCAGTTGCTTATGCGGTGAAGGCAGACGAGGTAAATATATACTCCTCAAAAACATCTTTTATAGAAAAAACTTTAGTTCATCTAAGAGAAGCAATTCGTACTGACAAAACAGCACATAACGCAGCAAAAATGGAATCCGCATTCGATAATATACGAGAACTACCTGAATATAAATCGTTGTTCGAATCTGCTGAATCAATAGAGTGACAATACAGATTTCACTACATGGCACAATACACCACACTATCACCAGAAGAACTTACTGACATTGTTTCTCATTACGCAATCGGCAACATATTATTATTGGAGGATATCCCCGGAGGATTTGGAAATAGTAACTTTAAGTTGACAACAACAAAAGGTACATTCTTGCTCAAAATATGCGATGAGAAAAATATAGAAGAACTCCGAATGCAAATTGAACTTTTGAAACATCTTCAGCAGCATTCATATCCAACCGTTTATCCAATCCCGCTGAAAAGTGGTGATATGCTTCACGTCACACCAGACTACAATGTGATGATTTATCCGTTTTTAGAGGGTAAAACGCCAGACCCATCGCAAAAAATACTGAAGCAAATAGGTAGTGCATTAGCGAGGTTACATAGCATTTCCCCTTTGACAGGATTACCCGGTTTTCCAATGGGAATGACACAAATAACACCTTTTCTGGAAGAAATGGTAAATACAAATTTTTACTCACATCCATTTATCACCTGGCTGAATTCAGAACTTGAATGGATTAGACCTGAATTGGATAAAACACTACCAAAAGGACTTTTACACGGAGACCTTTTTTTAGATAATACCCTATTTGATGACGATAAAATGGTAGTAATTCTTGATTTTGAGGAAGCATGTCACGATACATTACTAATTGATGTTGCAATGACCATAATAGGGTGTTGTTATACAAACAAGCATCAGTTGGATATTTCCTCTGTTCACGGTTTCTTAAATTCATATAATGCATTACGTCCAGTAACAGATGAGGAATGGGAGAGTTTGGATTGTTTTGTTCATTATGCTGCATTATCCATCGCATTTTGGCGATTTAGACAATATAATATACGTCATCCTAATGTACAACTTGCGGATATTTACCAAGAAATGATTGCTCGCAGCGCAAATTGGCAGTCAATTCAGTTTTAATTATTTGATTGTTGGTAATTTGTTAATTCACATTAATACTATGTCTTTAGTCACATTAACAAACATTACAAAACGATATGACCCCGATATAATTCTTGACGATATATCTGTTGCAATTGCCCCTGAAGATAGAATTGGGTTAATTGGTCGTAACGGATGTGGAAAAACTACGTTATTAAAAGTGATAAGTTGTATCCTCACTAATATAAAGGGTCATGTAGTCTTAGCAAAAGGAAAACGGATAGGATACCTTAGCCAAGAACCTGACTTAGAACGCGAATGTACGTTGCGTCAGGAAATGCTAAAGGTTTTTCATGAACAGTCTGCCCTTGAAGACAAAATGTTGATGCTTGCTGAGGAGATGGAAACCAATGAAACTCCTCAGTTATTACAGGAATATGCACGAATACAGGAGCAACATGACAGACTCGGTGGGTACGATTATGAATACAAGATTAATCGTGTACTTGGAGGGTTAGGTTTTAGCGAACAGGATTTCAACTTGTCTATCAACGTTCTCAGTGGAGGTCAAAAGAGTCGAGCAACTTTGGCAAAGTTACTCTTAGAGGAACCTGATCTATTACTCTTTGATGAACCGACAAACCATCTTGACATTAACGGCATAGAGTGGTTGGAGCATTATCTGAATACTGAATTCAAAGGTGGTGTTCTTGTCGTATCTCATGATAGGTATTTCTTAGATAAAGTCGTACATAAAATATGGGAACTCGAATCAAGTAAGATTAACATCTATCGTGGGAACTATTCTAAGTACTTAGAAACCAAAAACATTGAACGTATCGTTGACCAGCGCACATTCAAAATGCAGCAAGCATTCGTTGCACAGGAAAAGGAGTTTATTGAACGGAATATAGCAGGACAGCGTACCCGTGAAGCACAAGGAAGACGGAGAAAACTGGAACGAATGGAGATTGTTGAAAAACCGAAACAAGATGCACCAACTGTCAAACTCAACTTCACACAAGAGACGCGTGGTGGAAATGACATCTTGCGATGCCATAACGTTGGCAAACAGTTTGACGAAAAGGTTTTATTCACAGATCTAACTTTTGAAGTGGATCGCGGGGATGTCATCGGAATTTTGGGAGCAAATGGCACTGGTAAAACCACGCTTTTCAGAATGATTCTGGGTCAAGAAAAACCTACTAAAGGCGAACTTTGGGTGGGTCCAACGCTGAAATTTGGCTATTATACACAGGAATTAGAAGGTCTCAATCAAGATAACGAAGTCCTGGAGGAGGTTTGGGAACTTTGTCCACAGAAGACACAACAGGAGATACGAAGTTATTTAGCAAAGTTTCTATTTTCTGGTGAAGATGTTTTCAAACAAATTGGAAACTTAAGTGGTGGAGAACAGAGTAGGGTTCAATTGGCAAAATTATTATTAGAAAACGCTAACGTCTTATTGCTCGATGAACCTACGAACCATCTTGATATTCCAGCACGTGAGGCACTTGAGAAAGCTTTGGAACAGTATCCCGCAACGATATTTGTTATTTCTCATGACAGATTCCTATTGAACAGTTTAGCAACCAAGATGTTGATTTTT
>VYFM01000681.1 GCA_009842375.1 Candidatus Poribacteria bacterium
GAAAAAGAGACAAAAACTGACAATACAGTATTTCTTGAACACGGTGAACCTTTAGTCTTTGGAAAAGAAGATGAAAAAAGGATTAAATTGAATAACTTCCAACCTGAAGTCACAACTGAAACTAACGACACAGATGAACTTATCGTCCATGATCAATATGCTGAGAACACTACTTTGGCAAACTTCCTTGCTCGTATGAGTGATATGCCTGAAATGCCTCATCCAATCGGTATTTTCAGAAGCGTTCAGCAAAATTGCTACGAGGATATGATGACTGACCAAATTGCGTTCGCTAAACAGCAGAAAGGAGAAGGCAACCTTGAAGAACTCCTTAATGCTGGTGATACATGGGTGGTGGAATAACTAAACCTATAAATGTATTGCTCTCTTTAATGAAGGTGAAAACGATGAAGAAGAAGTGGATAATCCGTTTTATACAGATATGTGGATTCGTTGCACTCTGTAGTATATTGGCATCGGCACAGAAAAACGATGATGGAATTAAGGAAGGAATCACTTTATCTGACCTTGGTGTAACAAAGGAGCAGAAAGTCCAAATTGATGCTATGTGGAAACTAAAACGTCAAAAACATTCACAAGCAATCAATGACTTGAAGACATTTAATCGACTTGTTAAAGATTCGCTTATTGGAGATAATGAGATTCGGGAAAAGTTGAAGAAAAGTCGTTTAAAAAGGAAAACAATGCAGAAACAGATTGATGAAGCTGAAGAAGCATTGATTAAGACCATATCTCCAAGAGCACAACTTCACTTAACTATGTTAGGTATTTTGGATAACGGTTTACCGCGGAGAATAGCAAAGACTCAGACGGACAAAGCGACTGAACAAAAAAAGAGCGACATTCCAATTCCTACTGAAGAACAATCGGAACGGACACCGCAATAAATGGTGGAGGATACCAGACTTGAACTGGTGACCTCTTGCATGCCATGCAAGCGCTCTCCCAACTGAGCTAATCCCCCACTTTCTTAATGATAACACATCACTATTCTAATTGCAAATATAATTCTAACTCACACCTCTGTTCATCTTGACTTTTTCGACCCGCAAATATACCACGATTATCCAAGATTATGAAAAAAGTCAACAAGTGCGAATATAAAGAATCTTCTCTTACATGACAAATCCTTTACTCCAGTGATTTAATAATTGTTATAGAGATAACGATTAATCTAACCTAAATGAAAATCTTAGGCATTGACACCTCAACTCCTATCGGTAGTGTAGCCCTGATAGATGGCGAAAACATTGTTGCAGAACATACCCTTAATATAGTCCAAGCACACTCATCCAGACTCATGCCAGCAATTGACACCGTCCTGAAATGGGGCGAAATCACGCCAGATATCTTAGATGGATGTGCTATCGGAATCGGACCTGGGTCGTTCACAGGTATCCGTATAGGTGTCGCAACAGCGAAGTCTCTCTGTTATGCCGTTGACAAACCAATCGTAGGCATTTCTACCTTAGAAGCGATCGCGTATAACCTACGGTGGACAGATGGCATTGTCTGTCCCATTCTTGACGCACGACGTAGTGAAATCTATGGAAGTGTTTTCCATGGTGGTCCTGAATGGCATCGTCTTAATGATGATCTCTGCTTACCAATTGATGCTTTCCTTAACGAACTCAATAAACATACGTCTCAGAATCCAACAACCATCTTTGTTGGTGATGGACTTTCGACCTACGAGGATGCTGTTCGCGAACAATCGAGTGACACAGTCAACTTCGCGGATGCTATCTTCAATATTCCACGTGGTGCATCAATTGCGAGACTCGGCGCGCAACGCATAAAACAAGGTGATACCGATAGTTATTGGAATTTAGTGCCGAACTATGTTAGAATTGGATTGTACTAACTTATGACATCTGGTCGCACCAAACTGATTTTTATGACTCACCAACCTTCTATTCACCTTCCATGAAATGAACCGTATCTTTGAAAACACATCTACACTGTTTAGTGCCCATCTTATTGGTCGTTTCGGTTCACTTGTAGTAACGCTCTGGTTAATGCCAAAGTTTTTTACGGAAAACGAATTAGGAGGATATTTTGTTGCAATTGCTTTGACAAATCTCATTGCAAGTCTGACCGAACTCGGTATACAGAACCCGTTGATTAGGGAGATGACACTGCATTTGCAACAAACGCGACACTATCTCGGTAACGCGCTCCTTGTTCGTCTGATTATGTCGGTTGTGGCTTACGCGCTCATGATTATGAGTGGGATATTCCTTGGATATACCGCAATAATCGTGACAATGATAGTGTATTTAGGAATAGCAGAAGTTGTAAATTCTATTGCGCAACTATACAGATGTGTCTTCCGCGCACACGAAGATATGAAATATGAGGCATTGACGGTAATAGTAGAACGGGCTATTTTCTGTATTGTCGGAGGAGTTGCAATTCTCCAGGGTTATGACCTTGTAAAAATATGTCAAGTTGTACTCATTGCAAGCGGAATAAACCTATTGTTGAGTATAGGATTTACTAAATACCGTTTCACATCGCTTCGTTTTAAACCGAGTCGTGAAATAATCAAAGTGCTGATGCAACAGGCATTGCCGTTCGCGGTTGGCAACCTATTCCACCTCATTTATTTTCGAGTCGATGCGATTATGTTGTCAAAACTCAGTCCATACGGTGTCGTTGCCAATACGTGGTATGGTTTACCGTATACATTTGTCAATGCATTCACAACATTACCAGGGGCATTTATGATGGGTGCAATGTTTCCAGTGCTATCTCGTGCGTATGAAAATGAACGTGATAGATTATCCTCAACATATACATTTGGCATGCGATGGATGGTAATATGTGCGGTGCCTTTGACAGTCGGACTTGCAACCATCCCACACGAGATAACACACTTGATATTCTCTTCTACATATACCCCAGATACCATTGAAAGGATTGCCGATGCCCTGCAATGGCTGAGCATATCAGGAGGTATGATTTTCTTAACCACCGTTGTCTTGACAATGTTACGTGCGGCAGATAAACGACGGGTATTTACTATTCTAATGGGAACAACAACACTCCTGAATATAGGTCTAAATCTTATTCTGATACCGCGTTTCAGTCATGTCGGAGCAGCCATTGCAATAGCTGTAAGTGAGGTGTTTCTATTAATCACAGGATTTGTCTATATATCAAAACACATTACCAAGCTCACTGAAACAAGTTTTGTTTTCAAATCTATCCTACTGTCCACTGTTATGGGGCTCGGTTTGTTATTGTTGAAAGGATTATTGACAATTTGGATTTTAATACCTCTGTCAATTCTATTCTATGGTGGTGGAA